>NZ_JBHWJZ010000026.1:0-118613 GCF_042731085.1 Streptomyces sp. NPDC059875 | reverse complement strand
AGAGGATCACCGGCCGCTCGAACTCGCCCGCCACCTCACGGAAGATGTGAACGGCCTCGGACTCCAGCGAGTCCAGGTGCGACAACGCGAACGGGCTGTCGGTCGCCTCGTCCACGGTAACGGCGGTCGTCATGCGAGACCCCTCTCGGTGAGCAGCGCGTGGAGCTGTGCTGCCGACTCCTGCACGGTCTGGTTCTGGGACTCGATCCGCAGATCGGGGTTCCGCGGCTCGTCGTACGGGTCGTCGACCCCGGTCAGACCGCTGATCTCGCCGGCGGCCTGCTTGGCGTACAGCCCCTTCACATCGCGTACGGAGCACACGTCCACCGGAGTGGCCACATGCACCTCGACATAGGGGGTGCCCTCGGACTGGTGACGCTTGCGGACGGCCTCGCGGCTGTCCTCGTACGGAGCGATGACCGGGACCAGGACCTTCACGCCGTTCGAGGCGAGCAGCTCGGAGACGAAACCGATCCGCTGCACGTTGGTGTGCCGGTCCTCACGGCTGAAGCCGAGGCCCGCGGAGAGGAACTCGCGGATCTCGTCGCCGTCGAGCACCTCGACGCGGTGACCCTCGCCGCGCAGTCGGCCGGCGAGTTCGTACGCGATCGTCGTCTTGCCGGCGCTCGGCAGGCCCGTGAGCCAGATGGTGGCACCGGTCACGTGGTTCTCCTGGGAGGTCTGGGGAGCCTGGGAATTCTCTGTGGTGGTCATCAGCCGTGCAGCCCGCATTCGGTCTTGGCCCGGCCGGCCCAGCGGCCGGCCCGGGCGTCCTCGCCGTCCGCGACCCGGCGGGTGCAGGGTGCACAGCCGACGGAGGCGTAACCGTCCATGAGGAGCGGGTTGGTGAGGACGCCGTGCTGGGCGACGTACGCGTCGACGTCGTCCTGCGTCCAGCGGGCGATGGGGGAGATCTTGACCTTCTGCCGCTTCTCGTCCCAGCCGACGACCGGCGTGTTCGCCCGGGTCGGGGACTCGTCGCGGCGCAGGCCGGTCGCCCATGCGCGGTACGCGGTCAGGCCCTCTTCGAGCGGCTTGACCTTGCGCAGCGCGCAGCAGAGGTCCGGATCGCGGTCGTGCAGCTTCGGGCCGTACTCGGCGTCCTGCTCGGCGACCGTCTGACGCGGGGTCAGGGTGATGACGTTGACGTCCATCACCGCGTCGACCGCGTCGCGGGTGCCGATGGTCTCGGGGAAGTGGTAGCCGGTGTCGAGGAAGACGACGTCCACCCCGGGCATGGCGCGGGAGGCGAGGTGGGCGACCACGGCGTCCTCCATGGAGGAGGTGACACAGAACTGCTTGCCGAAGGTCTCCGCCGCCCACTGGAGGATCTCCAGGGCGGAGGCGTCCTCCAGGTCGCGTCCGGCCTGCTCGGCGAGCGCCTTCAGGTCGGTGGCCTCGGTGATGGCCTGGGTCGTCGTCATATCTCTTCCCTTCCAGCTGAGTTGCTCGAAGTGCCCGGGGCGAGGAGCCCCAGGAACTTCAGCTGGAAGGCTCGACTGCATGCCCGGCATTCCCACGCGCCGTGACCTTGTTCATGGGGGAACAGGTCCTCGTCGCCGCAGTACGGGCAGTGGAACGGTGCGGCACGCTCGCTCATGAGAGGGCCTCTTCCGAGGCGCGCGCCGCCCAGGTGGCGAAGCGCTCGCCGTCCTCGCGCTGCTCCTGGAAGCGCGTGAGGACCCGCTCGACGTAGTCCGGCATCTCGGCCGAGGTGACCTTCAGGCCACGGACCTTGCGGCCGAAGCCCGCCTCCAGACCGAGGGCGCCGCCCAGGTGCACCTGGTAGCCCTCGACCCGGTTGCCGGCGTCGTCCAGGACCAGCTGGCCCTTGAGACCGATGTCCGCCACCTGGATACGGGCGCAGGCGTTGGGGCAGCCGTTGATGTTGATGGTGATCGGCTCGTCGAACTCGGGGATGCGGCGCTCGAGTTCGTCGATGAGCGAGGCGCCGCGCGCCTTGGTCTCGACGATCGCCAGCTTGCAGAACTCGATACCGGTGCAGGCCATCGTGCCGCGCCGGAACGGCGAGGGGTTGACCCGCAGGTCCAGGGACTCGAGGGCGGAGACGATCGACTCGACCTGCGCCTCCTCGACGTCCAGGACGATCATCTTCTGCTCGGCGGTGGTACGGACCCGGCCCGAACCGTGCGCCTCGGCGATCTCCGCGATCTTGGTGAGGGTGGTGCCGTCGACGCGGCCGACGCGCGGCGCGAAGCCGACGTAGAAGCGGCCGTCCTGCTGCTTGTGGACGCCGACGTGGTCCCGCCACTGCCCGGCCGGCTGCTCCGGGGCCGGGCCGTCCGTCAGCTTGCGCTTCAGGTACTCGTCCTCCAGGACCTGGCGGAACTTCTCCGGGCCCCAGTCGGCGACGAGGAACTTCAGCCGGGCGCGGGTGCGCAGCCGGCGGTAGCCGTAGTCGCGGAAGATCGAGATGACGCCCTCGTAGACGTCCGGGACCTCGTCGAGCGAGACCCAGGTGCCCAGGCGGACGCCCAGCTTGGGGTTGGTGGAGAGACCGCCGCCGACCCAGACGTCGAAGCCGGGGCCGTGCTCGGGGTGGTTCACGCCGACGAAGGCGATGTCGTTGATCTCGTGCGCCACGTCGAGCAGCGGCGAGCCGGAGACGGCCGACTTGAACTTGCGGGGCAGGTTGGAGAAGTCCTTGTTGCCCACGATCCGGCGGTAGATCTCGTCGATGGCGGGGGTGCCGTCGATGATCTCGTCCTCGGCGATCCCGGCGACCGGGGAGCCGAGGATGACACGCGGGGTGTCACCGCACGCCTCGGTCGTCGACAGGCCGACCGCCTCCAGGCGGTTCCAGATCTCCGGGACGTCCTCGATGCGGATCCAGTGGTACTGGACGTTCTGCCGGTCGGTGATGTCGGCGGTGCCCCGCGCGAACTCCTGCGAGATCTCGCCGATGACCCGCAGCTGCTCGGTCGTCAGCCGGCCGCCGTCGATACGGACCCGGAGCATGAAGTACTCCGCGTCCAGCTCCTCCGGCTCCAGGACACCGGTCTTGGTGCCGTCGAGGCCCTCCTTGCGCTGGGTGTAGAGGCCCCACCACCGCATGCGACCGCGCAGGTCGTTGGGGTCGATGGAGTCGAATCCGCGCTTGGAGTAGATCGTCTCAATACGTGTCCGCACATTGAGACCGTCGTCGTCCTTCTTGAACTGCTCATTGCCGTTCAGCGGGGTGAAGTGCCCCACGGCCCACTGACCCTCGCCACGGTGACGGCTCACCTTGCGGCGGGGCGTAGCGGGTGCGGGGTTCTCAGGGTTGGCGGCCATGGCGTTTTGTCCTTCGGGACTGCGGGAGGGCGGCTCTGACCTGCACACTCGTACATGGGTCAGGGGATGGCGCGACGGTGCGCAGCAGGGTCGGTCAGAAATGAAATCGCGGCGTTGCTGGTTCTCTCAGCGCACCGGACAGATGGCGCTGGACATGCGGCCGAGGTCGACGTGCCGCCGACTCACCAAGGCAATTCCAGTTCCAGACATGACGGAAGCGTGTCACGGGACTTTGGACCCAGTCCAGCTTCGTCCGAAATGTGGACACGACCGTCCCGCATCGCGAGACGGTGTGCCGTGGGTCACTTTCTTCGGGGGTGCGGAGGGATCAGGAGTGGGCGCCGGGCCAGGGACCGGGCGTCTCGGACTCCTCGACCTCCTCCACCTTGGTGTCGAAGAGCTTGAAGCCACGCCGCAGATAGTTGTCCATCGCGTGCGGCCCGTCCAGCGAGCAGGTGTGGAGCCACACCCGGCGCGTCTCCTCGCGGTCCGGCCAGCGCTCGGCGAGGTCCCAGGCGCGCTGCACACCGTACGAGAGCAGATGCCCGCCGATCCGGCGGCCCCGGAAGGCCGGGATCAGCCCGAAGTAGACGATCTCGACGACGCCGTCGTCCTGCGGGTCGAGCTCGACGTACCCGGCAGGCGTCCCCTTGTCGTAGGCGACCCAGATCTCGGCCCCGGGCTTCTCGACGATCTCCTGCCACTGCTTGTACGTGAGCGACAGCCGATCGTTCCAGCGGATGTCGCCACCGACCGCCGTATAGAGGAAGCGGCTGTACTCCGGCGAGGGCACCTCGGCCCGCTTGATCGTGACGTCGTCGCCCTCGGGGGCGGGGGTGGGCCGGAGGTCGGACGGGGAGGTCTGCTCGAGGGACCAGGTGGTGAGTGTGATGCGCATGCGTTCATGGCATCACGCCACCGCGCCGGATACCGACGCGGCCCCACAACGGGGGGCGGGGGAGCGTGTCCGGTATGTGGACCGGTGTTCAGTGTGTGGAGGCGGGCCGTGGTGGTAGTTCGCCCGAGCCGCGCTCGATCAGCCGCACCGGGACCGTGTGCGTCGTCGCCCGGGAGCGGTCGCCGCCGAGGCGGGCCAGGATCTGCTCCGCCGCCGCGCGACCGATCGCCACGGGGTCCTGGGCCACGACCGTCAGGCCGGGCTCCAGAACCGCCGCCAGCGGCAGGTCGTCGAAGCCGACCAGGGCCACGTCGCGGCGGCCCGCCTCCGCCAGCGCGGGCACGACCCCGAGCGAGGCGAAGTTGTTCGCCGCGAACACGGCAGTCGGCGGGTCGGCCAGCGCAAGCAGCCGCCGCACGGCGACCCCCGCGGCGTACGGGTCGTGGGCGGTGACGACCAGCGCCGGGTCGTGGCCGATCCCCGCCGCCTCCAGCGCCGACCGGTAGCCGCGCTGCCGTGTCTTGCGCGTGTAGAGCGTGGCCGGCCGGTCGCCGATGAAGGCGATCCGGCGGTGCCCGTGCGCGATCAGATGCGCCACACCCGCCCGCGCGCCCTCCTCGTTCGCGCTGACCACCGCGTCCGCCGCGAGCCCCGTGCCCGGCCTGTCGACGAAGACCACCGGCAGGCCGCTCTCCCGCTCCCGGCGCAGAAAGCGGTGGTCGCTGCCGGCCGCAGGGACGACGAGCAGACCGCTGATCCGCCGCGCCAGAAACGTGGTGATCAGCGCGTGCTCCATCGGCTCGCGCTCGCCCGACGACCCCATCAGGAGCGTGAGCCCCCGGTCCCTCACCACGTCCTCGACGCCGCTCGCGACCGTGCCGAAGAAGGGGTTGCCCATGTCCGGCACGACCAGGCCGACCGTGGAGTCCCGTGCCCCGACCCGCATGTTGCGGGCCATGAGATTGGGGCGGAAGCCCAGCTCCTCGACGACCGCGAGCACCTTCGCCCGGGTCGCCTCGGACACCGGCCCGTCCTCGTTGAGCACCCGGGACACGGTCTTCGGGGTCACGCCGACCCGCGCCGCCACATCGGCCAGGGTCGGCCGCCGGGTGCTCCCCATGGTCACCGCATCTCCGTCGTCGCTTCAGGCTCGGTCGCCCACGACCGTACCGCCGTCCGCCCCCTCCACGGTCAGGGCCCCGGTCATGATCGCCACCACCTCCGCCATCGAATGGTCCGACGGCCGGATCTGCGCCACCCGGCGGCCGAGCCGCTGGACGTGGATGCGGTCCGCGATCTCGAAGACGTGCGGCATGTTGTGGCTGATGAGGACCACGGGCAGGCCCCGGTCCCGGACCCGCCGGATCATGTCGAGCACCTGGCCCGACTCCTTCACCCCGAGCGCGGCCGTCGGCTCGTCCATCACCACCACGTGCCGGGCCCAGGCGACCGCGCGGGCCACCGCCACGCCCTGCCGCTGGCCGCCGGAGAGCGTCTCCACGGCCTGGGTGAGGGACCGGAGGCCGATCTTCAGATCGGCCATGTGCGCGGCGGACTCCTCGCGCATCCGCTTGTTGTCGAGCATCCGCAGCACCGAGCCGAGCGGGCCGCGCCGCCGGACCTCGCGGCCCAGGAACATGTTGCTCGCGATGTCGAGCGAGGCCGCGACCGCAAGATCCTGGTAGACGGTCTCGATGCCGTGCCGGCGCGCGTCCACCGGATCGCGGAACCGTACGGGCGCCCCGTCGAGCTCGAGGGTGCCCTCGTCGGGCTGGAGCGCCCCGGTGAGCGCCTTGATCAGACTGGACTTGCCGGCGCCGTTGTCCCCGATGACCGCGAGCACCTCACCGGGCATCAGATCGAAGTCGGCGCCGTCGAGCGCGGTCACCTGGCCGTAGCGCTTGACGAGTCCGCGGGCCTTGAGGACGGGGGTCGCCCCGGGAGCGGTGGTCATCGGCTGACGTTCCTGCGGGGTCATCGGCGGACCTTCCTGCGGGAGAACTGGTCGACGGTCACGGCGAGGATGACGAGGCCGCCGGTGATCAGGGTCTGGTAGATCGAGCCGACACCCATCAGCTGGAGACCGTTGCGGAACACCCCGACGATCAGCGCCCCGACGAGCGTGCCGAGGACCGCACCGCGCCCGCCGAAGAGGCTCGTGCCGCCGAGCACCACCGCCGTGATCGCGTCCAGGTTGTCGGTCTGGCCCGCCTTGGGGTCGCCGACACCGGTCCGGGAGATCAGCAGCAGCGCGGCGATGCCGTAGACGACCCCGGCCAGGGTGTAGATGCCGAGCTGGAGACGGGTGGTGCGGATACCGGTGAGCCGGGCGACCTCGGGGCTGTTGCCGAGCGCGTAGGTGTGCTTTCCCCAGGCCGTCTGGCCGAGGAGGTAGGCGAAGCAGAGGAAGAGCGCGATGGTGAGCACCGAGCCGTACGTGATGTCGGTACGCCCCAGCGGGAACGTCTCGCCCAACCCGGTGAGGAGGCCGGGAAGTTCGGTGACGGTCTGCTCTTCGGAGTAGATGTGGGTGAGCGCGAAGGCGACGTTGAGCATCCCGAGCGTCACGATGAACGGCGGCAGCTTGACGAAGGTGACGAGCGCGCCGTTCGCGAGCCCGAAGAGGGCGCAGACACCGATGCCCGCGGCGATCGCCACGAGGGGCGGGAGGGCGCCCTCGGCGGCGAGCTTGGCCATCACGATCGAGCCGAAGGCCATGACGGCGCCGCAGGACAGGTCGATGCCGGCGGTGAGGATGATCAGGGTCTGGCCGAGGGCGAGGGTGCCGACGACCATGACCTGCTGGACGACGAGGGAGAGGTTGCCGCCGGAGAGGAACTGCTCGCTCTGGAAGGAGAAGAACACGCAGGCGACGAGCAGCGCGACGAGCGGGCCGGCGGTGGGATGGGTGAACAGTCGGCCCGCCGTGCGGCGGGTCCGGGTACCGGGCGCGGCCGGCGGTGCGGTGGTGGGCGGTGCGGTCGTGGTGGTCAACTGGGGCTCCTTGTAAGGGATGGTGGGGTGGGTGCTCAGCCCCAGCAGTTCTCCAGGCCGTACATCGTGTCCTTGGCCGGGACCGCCGAGGTCGGCGCGTCCGTGATGAGGGTGACGCCGGTGTCGACGTAACCGGAGGCCTTCGTGCCGTTCTTGGCATAGGCGACGACCGCGTCGACGCCCTTGGCGGCCATGAGCAGCGGGTACTGCTGCGAAGTGGCCGCGATCCTCCCCTTCTTGACCGCGTCCGTGCCGGTGCAGCCACCGTCCACCGAGACGATCAGGACGTCCTTCTCGCGGCCCTTCGCCTTGAGCGCCGTGTACGCGCCCAGCGCGGCGGGCTCGTTGATCGTGTAGACGACGTTGATGTCCGGGGCCTTCTGCAGGCAGTTCTCCATGGCCGTCTGGCCCTTGGCCTGGTCGCCGCCGGTGTCCTGGGAACAGACGACGGCCGGATCGCCCTCCTTGATCCCGTACCCCTGGAGGAAACCGTCGTGCCGCAGTTGTCCGACGGCGACACCGGGGGCGAGGTCGAGCGTGGCGATCTTCGGGGTCTTCCCCGCCATGGCCGCCTTGGCGTACCGGCCGATCAGCTCGCCGGCCTTGAGGTTGTCGGTGGCGAACAGGGCGTCGGCGGCGTCCTGCGGATCGGTCGGGCTGTCGAGCGCGATGACGAGCACGCCCTTCTTCCTGGCCTGCTCGATCGCGGGGACGATCGCCTTGGAGTCGTTGGGGGTGATCAGGATGCCCTTGACCCCGGACGCGACCATGTTCTCGATCGCGGTGACCTGGCCCTCGTTGTCGCCGTCGAACTTTCCTGCCGCCGTGGTGAGTTCGGCTCCCGCCTTCTTCGCGGCGCCCTCCGCGCCCTCCTTCATCTTCACGAAGAACGGGTTGGTGTCGGTCTTGGTGATCAGCCCGACCTTGACGGGCCCACCGCTGCCCCCGGCCCCGGCGGAGCCCTTGGCCCCCTCGCCGCAGGCGGTGAGAAGCAGAGCTCCGGAGAGCAGGGTGGCCGTGAGGGGGGTGCGGTGCGAGCGGTGCGGAAGGTGCGCTTCATGGCGCGGCTCCTCAGGGACGCAGGGGTGTCATCGTTGACTTATGTCAACGTTGACATCGACTGGCCAGGATGATGGACTCCGCCGCGAGCAACGTCAATGCCCCTCACTCGTTACGAGTTGGCAACGGAGGCTTCCGGATGAGCCGCTGGAACGCACCGCAACTGACCGCCATCGCGGCCCTGCTCGTCGCCGCGTCCACTCCCATCAGCGCGAAAGCCGCACCGCCCGCACCCGCAGCCGTACCGCCCGCAACCCCCCGCCCCCTCGCCACCGGCCCGGTCAACCCCGGTTTCGACACCGGGGATCTCACCGGCTGGACGGTCACCGAGGGCACCGCCTTCGGCCCCGCCGCCGTCACCACCACCGACACCTACTGGGGAGGCCCCTTCCATCACCGGGGCAGCCACCACCTCTGGGGCTACGCCGCCGCCGGTGACGACGCCACCGGGACCCTCCGCTCCTCCTCCTTCGCCGCCCCTGCGCGGATCAGCTTTCTGATCGGCGGCGGCTGGGACCCCGAACGCCTCTACGTCGCCCTGGTCAGGGACAGCGACGGCCGGGTGCTCCACAAGCAGACCGGCCCCGAGGACGAGGCGTATGTCCGGATCGTCTGGGACACCTCCGCCTGGCGCGGCCAGGGCGTCCATCTCGAAGTCGTCGACCGCAGGACCGGCGGCTGGGGCCACCTCAACCTCGACGACGTACGCACCGGAGAGGCCGCCGCCCGGGACGACAACGGCCTCACCTTCCGCACCCTCGGCCAGGCCAACCAGCCCACCACCACAGGGGACTTCACCGCCGACCCGTTGCGCCCGCAGTTCCACTACACGCCCTACCAGGGCTGGATCAACGACCCCAACGGCGTGATCCAGTGGCGCGGCCGCCACCACCTCTTCAGCCAGTACTACCCCGACGCCCCCACGTGGGGACCCATGCACTGGGCCCACGCCGAGGGCCCCGACGCCGTCCACTGGCGCGACCTCCCCGTCGCCCTCACCCCACCGCCGCGCGCGACCCCCACCGACAACAGCGGGATCTTCAGCGGCAGCGCGGTCGACGACGACGGCACCCTGACCGTCGCGTACACCAAGTCCACCGACACCCGCGCGCACCCCGGCGCCACCCCGGAGACCGTCGCCGTGGCGACCAGTACGGACGGGGTCGCCTTCACCCCCGGGGTCGAGGTCATCACCCAGGCGCCGCCCGGCTCGTCCGCCGGGTTCCGAGACCCCAAGCTCTTCCGAGACCCCGTCGACGGTCGCTGGAAGATGGTCGTCGGATCGGGCGACGGCGGGCGCGGAAAGGTGCAGTTGTACGCCTCCGACGACCTGCGCACCTGGACGTACGCCGGCGTCCTCGCCGAGGGCGACGGCACGACCGGCGCGATGTGGGAGTGCCCCGACCTCTTCCAGCTCGACGGGAAGTGGGTCCTGCTCTACTCCACCAACGAGGGCGGCGAGTCCCTCCAGCGGTACGCCGTCGGCGACTACGACGGCAGCGGCTTCCGCGCGGAGCGGCACGGGATCCTCGACGGCGGCGGCGACGTCTACGCGGCGCAGAGCTATCGGGACGACGCCGGGCGCCGGCTGATGACCGCCTGGATGAGCGACTGGAACGTCAAGGAACCCACGAGGGTGGGTGGTTGGGCCGGCGCCCAGTCCCTCCACCGGGAGCTGTTCCTCGCCCCTGACGGGCGTCTCGGTCAACGCCCCGTCGCGGCCGTCGCGTCACTCGCCTCGGGACGGACGACGGCCGTGAAGGACAAGACCGTCGACGGAAGCTGGCGGATCGGACAGGGCGACAGCGTACGCGTGCAGGCGGTGCTCGATCTCAAGGAGACGACCTCCGACACCGTCACCGTCCGCCTCAAGGGGTCCGCCGCCGAGGCGACCGTGCTGCGGTACCGGAAGTCGACCGGCACCCTCACCCTCGACACCACCGGAGCGGGCTACGGCACCCCCGCGACGTACGCCACCAGGACCGCGCCCGCCGCCGACTCCACCCTCACCCTCGACATCCTGGTCGACCGCTCCTCCGTCGAGGTCTTCACAGGGGACGGCGCGGCCCTCACCGCCCGGGTGTACCCGCGCTACCGCGAGTCCACCGCCGTCGAGTTCGCCGTCGACACCGGCCGACTCCGTCTGAAGAGCGCCTCCCTGACCCCGCTGGGCTCCAGCGTCCTGCCCGACTGACCCTCATCCGGAAGGAATCCGCATGACCGCGACCCGCCGCCCCGTGGCCGTCCTCGGCGAATGCGTCGCCGACGCCTTCGTCGCCCCCGGTGCTCCCGGCACCGCCGGGGGGCCGGGCCTCCGGCTCGACGTGCTGCCCGGCGGCGGGCCCGCGAACACCGCCGTCGCGCTCGCCCGCCTCGGCACCCCCACCCACTTCCTGACCCGGCTCTCCGGCGACGTCTTCGGCGGCCTCTTCCGCCGCCGGCTCGCCGAATCCGGCGTCCGCATCGACCTCTGCCCCGACGCCGCCGAGCCCAGCACCCTCGCGATCGCGGGCCTCGGCCCCGACGGCGCGGCCGAGTACTCCTTCCATGCCGAGGCCACCGCCGACTGGCAGTGGACCCGTCAGGAACTCGCGCCCGTCGCCGGGCTGGATCCCGACTGCCTGCACACCGGTTCCCTGGCCCTGGTACGCGCACCGGGCGCCGCCGTCGTCGAAGAGCTCCTGGCCGAGCTGCGCCCCACCACCACGATCTCCCTCGATCCCAACGTGCGCCCGCTGCTCGTCGCCCCCGAGCACTACCGCGCCCGGCTGCCGCGCTGGTGCGCCCTGGCGGACATCCTCCGGCTCAGCGAGGACGACCTGGCCCACCTCCATCCCGGCACCACGCCCGAGGCGGCCTGCGACACCTGGCATCGCGCGGGCGTCCCCCTCGTGGTCGTCACCCTCGGCGGGGCCGGCGCCCTCGTCTCGTACGACGGCGTCCGCAGCCTCCTCCCGGCCCCGCAGGTCGACGTCGTCGACACCGTCGGGGCGGGCGACGCCTTCACGGCCGGCCTTCTCCACCGCCTGCACACGGCCGGCGTACTCGGCGGCCGACTCGACACCCTCGACCGCCGGACCCTGGACGAGGCCGTCACCTTCGGCACCAGGGTCGCAGCGGCCATCTGCACGGTCCGCGGCGCGAACCCACCGCGGGCGGAGGAACTGACCGCGCCTGTCTGACGCCCGCCGCGCCACGGCCGCTGCCGTACGCCCGGCCGATCCCAGCGGCGCGAAGCCGAGCCCCCGCCTACCCCGTCGCCCCGGGCTCCCCGCGGCCCAGGCGGGCCGAGCGGACCGCTGGGGCCGTCGAGTGGGGGAGGAGGTCGGCCGGGTGGGACGGGGGGACGATCCGGACCTCGACCTCCTCGCTGAAGCGGTACGGGCGGTGGGCCAGCACGCTCGCCAGGTTGCGGCGGACCCGGGACATCTCGGCCCGTACCGTCACCGTCCTCGTCCGGTCGCCGAACACGTCCTCCGCCAGCTCCGCCGCCGTCCGTCCGTCGCGGTGCAGGGCCAGGACGTACAGCAGCTCGGCGTGGCGCGGGCTCAGCTCCTGAGTCCAGCTGCCCGCCGCCCCCGACACCGCCACCGACCAGCGGCGCGGCCGGCTCAGGTCGAGCACGACCCGGCTCGCCGCACCCGCGTCCGCGGTCGCCGCCCGGGTCTCCTCCTCGACCCGCAGCAGCCAGCCGCCCGGCAGCGGCTCCACCGCGCACATCCCCAGTGACGGCAGCCAGGTGCGCCCGGCGCGGAAGGACTTCGGCAGCGCGAGCCGGTCCACCGGAGCCATCCCGGTCACCGCCGCCGTCCAGCCGTGCGTGTCCACCGCGACCGCCCGGCCGCCCACCCGGCACAGGATCGGCGCCGCCACCGAGCGCAGCCGCTCGATCGACCGCAGATGGCGGTCGCGCATCTCCGCCTCGGCGAGCTGGGCCACCGAGCCGACCAGCGCAAGCGTCGCCGGATGGAAACTGGAGGCCGGACCGCTCACGTCCACGATCCCCAACAGTCGCTGGTCGCGCGGATCGTGGACCGGAGCCGCGGCGCAGGTCCAGTTGTGGAGCGTATGGACGTAGTGCTCGGCCGAGTGGACCTGGACGGCCCGCCGCATCGCGAGCGCCGTCCCCACCGCGTTCGTCCCCGTGGTGTGCTCGGTCCAGGCCGCGCCCTCCTCCAGACAGATGCCGTTGGCCTGCCGCAGCACCGACAGATTGCCCTCCCGCCACAGCACCCGGCCCTGCTCGTCGGTGACCACCATGATCTGCATGGAGGCGTCCGCGATCCCGGCGAGTCCGGTGCTCAGCGTGCGCATCACTTCGCCGAGCACCGTCGTGCGCCGCCGTTCCTCCAGCTCGTCGCGGTGGAGCAGCTCGCTGCTCGTGCCCTGGTCCGGGTCGAGACCGAGCCGGAACATCCGCTGCCAGGACGCGTCGATGACCGGACGGGGTGCTATCGGCGGCGTCCGGCCGGCCAGCGTCTCCTCCCGTACCCGGTGCAGCAGGCGGGTCGCCTGGGCGGCGTCCATGGTGGCGAGCCGGTTCATGTCGAGCCGAGTGTTGTTCAGCTGCGTGTTCTTCATCGGTCTCTCCCAGCCACCCGCGGTGCTGTATCGGTTCTGCGCTGCTTCTGGATCGAGGCTGCCCGAGTCCTGGTCCCATCGTGCCGTCCAGTGCTCTCCGGCAGAGCCCGATTCGTGGAATCCTGCAACCCTTTGCAACTCTGGCCGCAACCGCTCTCGTAGGTGAGGGTGGTGCGAGCGGCGGGTGGTGCCGTGTCGGCGCAGCACCACCCTCCGCTTTTGCGTGCCGCGCTGCAGGAGACGGCTCAGACCTCCACCCGCGCCCGCTCCACCACCGCCCGCAGATCCAGGGTGGTCGGCAGCGTCCCGAACGCCGAGCCCCGGTCGCCGCCCAGCCGCGAGGCGCAGAACGCGTCCGCCACCTCCGCAGGCGCCCACCGCACCAGCAGCGAGCCCTGCAACACCAGCGCCATGCGCTCCACCAGCCGGCGGGCCCGCCCCTCGATCCCGTCCAGATCGGCCAGTTCGGTCAGCATCCCCTTGATCGCCCCGTCGAGCCGGTGATCCGCGCCCCGCGCCTTCCCGACCTCCGTCAGGAACGCGTTCAGCGCCATCGGCTCCCTCTGCAGCGCCCTCAGCACATCCAGCGCCTGGACGTTGCCGGAGCCCTCCCAGATCGAGTTGAGCGGCGACTCGCGCAACAGCCGCGGCAGCCCCGACTCCTCCACATAGCCGTTGCCGCCCAGACACTCCAGCGCCTCCGCCACCATCGGCGTGCACCGCTTCGTCACCCAGTACTTCGCCGCCGGCACCGCGATCCGCGCGAAAGCGCGTTCGGCCTCCGTATCGGAGTCGTAGGCCGCCGCAAGACGCATCCCGAGCACCGTCGCCGCCTCCGACTCCAGCGCCAGATCCGCCAGCACATTGCGCATCAGCGGCTTGTCGATCAGCAGACCGCCGAACGCACGGCGGTACGCGGTGTGGTGCACGGCCTGCGTCAGCGCCTGCCGCATCAACGCAGCCGAGCCCAGCACACAGTCCAGCCGGGTCGCCGCCACCATCTCGATGATCGTGCGGACCCCGCGCCCCTCGTCCCCGACCCGGCGCGCCCAGGTCGTCCCGTCGAACTCCACCTCGGCGGAGGCGTTGGACCGGTTCCCGAGCTTGTCCTTGAGCCGCTGGATCGCGAACGCGTTGCGCGTACCGTCCTCCAGGACCCGCGGCACCAGGAAGCAGGTCAGCCCTTCGGGCGCCTGGGCGAGGACCAGGAAGCCGTCCGACATCGGGGCCGAGCAGAACCACTTGTGCCCGGTCAGCACGTACGCACCCCCGTCCGCGCCGGACACCGGGCGCGCCTCGGTCGTGTTCGCCCGTACGTCGCTGCCGCCCTGCTTCTCCGTCATCCCCATCCCGAGGAGCACCCCGGCCTTCTCGCCGGGCGGCCGCAGCCCCTCCTCGTACACGCGCGAGGTCAGCAGCGGCTCCCAGACCGCGGCGAGCGCGGGCTCCGCCCGCAGCGCCGGCACCGCGGCATGGGTCATCGACAGCGGGCAGCCGTGCCCCGCCTCGGTCTGCGTCGCCAGGACGAACCCGGCCGCACGCCGCACATGACCACCCGGACGGCCCCACGCATCGGTCAGCCCGGCGCCCACGGCGCGCCCCAGGAGCCGGTGCCAGGCGGGATGGAACTCGACCTCGTCGATCCGGTTCCCGTACCGGTCGTGCGTCCGCAGCCGCGGCGGGTTCTCGTTGGCGAGCGCCCCCCACTCCTGCGCCTGCGCCGAACCGACGGACCGGCCCTGGGCCACGAGTTCCTCCCGCGCTTCCGCGAAGACCTCCGGCGCCAGATGACGCTCGACGGCCTCCGCCAGAGCCCGGTCGGACGTGTACGCGTCGTATCCCACCAGGGGCGGAGCCTGGTTGGTCACTGTGTGGGTGCTGGCTGCCATGCCGATACGGTAAGGAGGTGCAGGCAGCAAACGAAACACCCGAGCGGCGGCCCGGGAGCAGACTCCACCGGGCGCGAGTCCTCTACCGCAACGTCTCCAAGCGGAAGATGGTCTGGCTGCTCCTGAAGGACACCGTCAACTCGTGCATCGAGTACCGCATCCTCGGCCTCGCCGCCGAGGCGGCGTTCTTCACCCTCCTGTCCCTGCCTCCGCTGCTGCTCGGCCTGATCGCCCTGCTCGGCTACGCCGACGACTGGACCAACACCGACACGGTCGCGAGCATCCAGGAGAACATCCTCCGCGCTGCCGGAACGGTCCTCTCCGACCGCGGAGTCCGCGACATCGCCAAACCCCTCCTGGACGACGTCACCCAGGGCAAACGCCCCGAACTCATCTCGCTCGGCTTCGCCATCGCCCTCTGGTCGGGCTCGCGCGCCGTGAACGTCTTCATCGACACCATCACGGTCATGTACGGACTCGACGGGCACCGCGGCATCGTCAAGACCCGGCTCCTCGCCTTCCTGCTCTACCTCGTGGCGCTGCTCATCGGCGCGGTCGTCCTGCCGCTCGCCGTGGTCGGCCCGGACCGGGTGGTGGAGCTGATCCCGTGGGGCACGGAAGTCGTCGCCGTCCTCTACTGGCCGGTCGTCATCCTGCTCTCCATCGCCTTCCTGACCACGCTGTACCACGTGTCCGTCCCGGTCCGCTCCCCATGGATCGAGGACATCCCCGGCGCCCTGGTGGCCCTCGGGATGTGGGTGCTCGGCAGCTTCCTGCTGCGCATCTACCTGACCAGCCAGGTCGAGGGACCGACCATCTACGGCTCCCTCGCCGCGCCCATCGCCGTCCTGCTCTGGATCGGCATCTCGGCCTTCGCCGTCCTCGTCGGCGCGGCGGTGAACGCGGCGATCGACCGTGTCTGGCCCTCCGTCGCCACCGCCGCGGCCCGCGAGGCCACCGACCGCGCCCGCGCCGCCCAGGCCGCCGACCTCGTCGCCCGGCTGCGCGCGGAGGCGGACGACGTGGACGAGGACGACCCGGACATGCCGTCGGAGTTCCCCGAACGCTGGTCGCGGTTCCTGCCGCCGGACGACGTGAAGTCCCGTCTGCACTCGGGCTGGGAGAAGGACTAGTAGAGCCGCCTGCACCTCTCCGGGTTCTGCCGTCCGCGTCCCGTCCTAGTCCTGATCCTTGCCTGGTTCCTTGCCCCGTCCCTTGTCCCGTCCCTTGTCCCGGCCGCCGGGCAGGCGGGCGGCGAGGCCGGAGAGCCAGCCG
The DNA here is from genome assembly GCF_042731085.1 of Streptomyces sp. NPDC059875. Lineage (NCBI taxonomy): Bacteria > Bacillati > Actinomycetota > Actinomycetes > Kitasatosporales > Streptomycetaceae > Streptomyces > Streptomyces sp. NPDC059875. The sequence continues at coordinate 102,623 of NZ_JBHWJZ010000026.1, read as the reverse complement.
CGACCCCGGTCCGGCTCCGCTTTCGTCGGCGCCTCGGCCGGAGGCGCCGTGCGCGACCACGTGACGTCCCCTTGCTGCCCTGCCGAGGTCGTCAGCGTCGCCACGCCTCCCGTGGGGCCGTCCGGCGGCGGCTCCACGACCACCACGTGCTGCCAGCCGCCGGCCGTCGCCGTGATCCGGTCGAAGTCGCGCTGTCGCGCCCGAGGAAGACGGGCCCGCAGGCCGTGGGAGATCAGGACCGTCACCACGAGGACGTTCCGCCCCGTGTCCGCGACCTGTACGTCCGCCGCCTCCCCGAGCACACGCGCCGCCGTCTCCGTGTCCTCGTGGACCACGACGTTCAGCCGGACCTCCGACAGGGCGTGCGAGGGCAGCCGATGCGCCAGAGCCACGGGGAACGTGTCGACCGCCCACTCGACCAGCGCTTCGGCGGTGAACCCCGGAGGAAGCGGCGTACGGACCACGTTCCCACCCTGCGGCCAGCCCCGCGCACCGCCGAGGGCGCCCCGGGCCATCTCGGCCACGAGGTCCTGGTGCTCGCGTGAGAGTCGTGGCGCGCCGTAGGGCGGCCGGATCACCAGCCAGCCCGGCGACGCCTCCGCGGACCGGCCGAGGAAGGCCCGCCTCTCGCGGAGCTCGGCCCGCCACTCCCGCAGCCGCGACCGCTCCGCCTCGGCCCAACTCCCCCCGATCCCGTCGAGCGGCTCCCCGTACCAGAGCGCCAGCGCCGAATCGAGGTGCCTGTGGGCCAGCGCCGAGTCGCCGCGGGACATGGCCCGGTCCGCCTGGTCGGCGTGCGACTCCGCGCGCGCCACGTCGAAGGAGGTCGCCGCGACGGGCAGTCGGTACGCGTCGTTCTCCGTCCGCACCGGCAGTCCGAGCGCCTTCAGGTGCAGCGCGTACTGCGTCGGGCGGATGTTCGGTTTGCCCTCCAGTACCTCCAGCATCTCCGCCTCCGTGACCGGAGCCCCGTGGGCCAGCAGCAGCCGGCACAGGAAGGCGTTGTCCTGGAACGCGTGCGCCGACACGTCCGTTCCCGCGATCGCCGCCTTGGGGGGACCGAGGAGCTGATAGTGGGCCGGTGTGTAGCGGAGCAGAGTCGTGTGGCGCAGATGGGACAGGGCCGTCGCTCCGCGCTGCCGTTCACGCGGCTCCTTGGCCAGCAGGCTGGTCACCGCCCGCCCCAGCTCCGGCGGGATGTCCGGGCGGACGTGCACCGGATCCGGCGGCGTCGCCCGCGCGTGCTGCTGGAGTACGGATGCCACGTCGCCGCCCGGGAACGCCGGGGCCCCCGTCAGCATCTCGTACAGGATGCAGCCCAGGGAGTACAGATCGCCCTCCGGCAGCACCACCCCCGACTGACGTTCGGGCGCCAGATACCGGGCCGTGCCGGGGAGGGTCTCGCCGTCCGGGCCGGGGTCGAGCGGGAACTGCGCCGTCCTGTCGGCGGGCCCGGGGCGTTCGGAGTACGGCCAGCGCAGGCCGTAGTCGGAGAGCCGGCGCACCCCGTCGTCGATGCCCAGGACCTTGGCGGGGGACAGATTGCCGTGGGCGATGCCCGCGCCGTGGTGCAGGGCCCACAGGCCGCGGAGGATGTCCTGGGCGATCGACACGGCCTCGGGGACGGGCAGCGGCTCGGACGCCGTGGCGAGCAACTGCCGCAGCGAGCGCCCGTGGACGAGCTCGGTGACGAGGCAGCAGCCTTCGTCGAGGACGACGGCGTCGAACACCCGGAGCAGATTCGGGTTGACCACACGGGCGACCTCGTAGGTCCTGGCCAGGAAGTCGGCGGCCGCGGACCGCTCGTCGCGGCCGTTCCTGCCGGTCAGCAGGCGCTCCCGCTCCGGCGGGAAGGGGAAGAACGAGACGGCCACCGGCAGATTGAGATAGCGGTCGTGGCCCCGCCACACCCTGCCGGCCCCGTCTCCGAGCCGCTCGGAGAGCTCGTACCGGTCGCTGTTCAGCCGGGGTGCGCCCCCGTCGGGCCGGGACACGGCGGTGGGCACTTCGCCCTCCGGCAGACCGGCCGCACCGGCCGCCCCGCCGTCCGAGTCGGTGGTCGTGCTCGAGGAGGGGGCGCCCTCCGCGGCGGGCGCGCCGCTCGTCCCGCGCCGCTCCGGCCCGCGCAGGAGCCGTACGCTCTCCTCGCTCACCAGCGCGAACGGCCGGCCCGCCGCCCGTTCGCCGCCCGCCGCGGCCAGGCTCTCCACCAGCGCCCGGAACTCGCCCGGCAGGGCTCCCGCGCGGGACTCGATCTCGGCGGAGATCCGCGCCAGCAGACCCGCCGTGCCGACGAGGGTCGTACGCGGCAGGGTCCCGAGCAGGACCTCCCGTACGCCGGGACGGAACTCGTACGCGCCCGGTACCGCCTCCGGCTGCGCCCGCAGCATGCCGCTGAGGACCACCTCCGCCAGGTGCTGCGGCTCCGGGTCCTCCTCGATCGCCGCCTGGACGAGCCGCATCACCGGCAGATGCGCCGAGCCCACCGCCAGGTGCGCGGCCAGCCGGAACGCCTGCGGCGAGGCGATGGCCCGGAAGCGCAGCACCAGCTCCTCCGGGTCGCTCCCCTCCGGATCGAAGCTCTCGTCACTCTCGAACTCCGCCTCGTACTCCGCCGGCCGCGCCGACGGGTCGCCCGCCCCCACGAACGCCGCCGCGCCCGGGACCTCCGTGCCGCCCGGTGAGGCGACCAGGGCGGCCCAGTTGCCCAGCCAGGCGCCGGAGGGCTCCAGGACCGGCAGCGGGATGCCGGCCGGGGCCGGACCGCCGTGGTACGGGGCGAAATCCAGCGCGGAATTGGGCACGCCGGGGCCGGGGGAGACGAACAGGCCCGGCAGGGGCGGGGCGGCGGTGTGCCGCCACAACCGCTCCGGCAGGGGCTGGAGGACGGCCACGGGGAGCTCGCGGGCCAGGGCGGCGAGGGTGGAGCGCCAGCGCAGCCCCGCCGGACCGTCCCGCCACTGCGGACCCATGCAGTCGCTCACGACCAGCGTCGCGGTCCGGCCGAGCTCCCGGTGGCGCCGGGGCAGCCGCCCGTCCTCGCCCAGCTGGAGCACGTCGAGCGTGCGGAACGCGCCGGTCTGGGCGAGCGCGGTGTGCAGTTCGCGGACCAGGGGCCGCCACATCGTCATCGTCGGCCCGGAGTCGAAGACGATCCGCAGATGGAGCCAGCGCTCTCGCTGCGGACGCAGCACGGGCAGCCAGAGGCCCGGTGCCGCGCCGAGCGCGGCGATCCGGTGGGCGGTCGCCGACTCGTCCAACTCCCGCCGCGCGGCGCTCGGTACGGTGCGCCGCAGCGGCCGCAGCGACCGCTGGAGGGCGAGCGGGTGGGAGAGCATCGGGGGAGCGGGGGCCAGCAGCGGGGTGTGCCGGGACGACGGTGCCGGCTCCTCGGGCGCGGGTGCCGGTCCGGCCGCGGGCGTGTGGAGCGGCATGCGCGCCGGGGGCGGCGGCTCCGCCGCGGGCGGCATGTTCGCCGGGGAGGGCGGGGGAGGCGGCGGCTCCGGCGTCACGGGGAGGACGGGATCCACCGGGCCGTGCGTCGTGGGGGCGGCGGGCGGTCGCCACGGGGCCGGCGGGGACGAGGACGGCGGGGCGGCGGCGGCCGCGGCCTCGGTCCCGGCTCGCTCGGGGCCGCGCATGTGCCGGGCCAGCCACAGGAGTTCCGCCAGCTCGCCGCCGGTCGGCGGTTCCTCGCCCGCCCGGCCCAGGACCTCGGCGAGGACGTCCAGTGAGCCGCTCCGGTCAGACGTCATCGACGTCCCAGGTCTCCGCCGCACGGCCCAGGTACGGCATCAGTGCCTCCGCCAGCTCCTCCCGCGAGGCCGCGTCCAGACCTGAAGTGCGGGTCAGATAGATGGCGTTGAGCAGCTGGTCCGTGGCCAGTTCGCCGGCGCTGCCGCGGTGCAGGAAGGTGTCGACCAGCGCGCGGTCCCGTTCGTCCAGGGGGCCGAGGTGCGCCCGCACGATGTCCTCCAACTGCTCGCGCAGCGGCTGCCGCAGCTCGAGACGGACGCAGCGGCGCAGGAAGGCCGGCGGGAACTCGCGCTCGCCGTTGCTGGTCAGTACCACGAACGGGAAGGCGCGGCACCGCACTTCACCGTGGCGGACCGCGATCCGCTCCTCGGAGTCGGCGACCATCACCTCGGCCACCGGGTGCGTCCTCGCCGCCCGGACGAGCTCCGGGATCTCGTACTCTCCCTCCTCCAGGATGTGTAGCAGGTCGTTCGGCAGATCGAGGTCGCTCTTGTCGATCTCGTCGATGAGCAGCACACGGGGCCGGTCGTACGGAAGCAGCGCGGTACCCAGGGGCCCGAGCCGCAGATGGTCCTCGATCGCGGTGTCCTCGCGGTCCGGCGCCGTCGGCCGGGCGGCACCACCCCGCTCGCCGCCGCGCTCTCCTCCGCCGGCGCCCGTCCGGCTCCCCGCGAGCTCATCGCCCCGGTCACCGGCTCGCCCGGCGGCGTACAGCCGGGAGAGGGGGTCGTACTGGTACAGGCCGTCGGTGAGCGCGCTGCGGCTGGTGATGTTCCAGCGCAGGACCCCGCCCATCCTCAACTCCCGTGCCACGGCGTACGGGAGGCTCGACTTGCCGCTCCCCGGCGGCCCCGTCACCAACAGCGGGCGGCGCAGATACAGGGCCGCGTTGACCAGCTGGACGGTCTCCGCCGTGGGCTGGTACGTCTGCGCCCGGTGGATCCCGCCCGGCGAGCCGCCGCGCTCGTCCTCCTCGGGCGGCGGGAGCAGTGCGGGCCCACCGTCGAAGGCCCGCCACGGCGGCGGCGCGGGCAGCGCGTCGATGCCGTCGTGCGGCTCGCTCGATCCGGTGTAGACGGGCCACAGGGACATCGGGGCAGCTCCCGTTCTTCGAAGTCGTTCGGGGTTTCGGGGTTTCGGTGGTTCTCCGTGCGGCGTGCGGTGTGCGGCATGCAGTGCTCTCGGCCGGAAGGGTCGCTCAGGCGACGGGGGACCGCCGCATCGGGCGGACGTCGGGGAACCGGCGAGGGTCCTCCCAGACGAGGGACAGCTCTGCGGCCCAGTGCGGTTCCGGCCCCTCGTGGAGGAAGGCCTCTTTGCGCAACCGGAAGACGAGGTCCGGCAGTTCGGTGGGCGGCAGGCGCGAGATCCGCTCGGCGATCCGGTCGAGGAACCCGGCACCGGAGCAGGCCCCCGCGCACGGCCCGCCCGGCGGGCAGCCGGTGCGCGGCCACAGCACGATCGGCGCGGGCGCGTTCAGGGCGGCGCCGTGCAACTCCCGGTCGCGGGCCGACTTCGGCGGCCGGGCGAACCCGACGGCACCCCGTACGTCCTGGAGCAGCACGGACAGCTGAGGACCCCGCTTGGTGCTGGAGCAGGCGACGCGGTGCAACGAGGAGCCGTCCTGCCGGTCGAGCTCCTCCCACATCCGCTTCAGCTGGAACTGCAGCCGCGCCTTGCCGCGCCGGTCGTGATCCATCACGACGACCGGTGACGTGCAGCCGAGCGGGGCCTCCTTGCCCTTGCTCCTGGTCCACAGGTCGACCGGCCGGTTGAGCCAGTCGCGGGGGAGGGCGAACGCGATGAGCGGACGGCCGTCGCCGATCTCGTCGTACGCCTCGTCGATCCGGTCCAGGACCCATGAGCGCACGTGCGCGGTGGTGAGCCGCTTCTCGTTGACGAGGAGACGGTCGCCGTCCCGGTAGACGGAGACCTCCGCGATGACGGCGTTGCGGTCCGCGCCGCTGCGCCGGATCTCGACGAGTATCGGAGCCCACGGGGGAGGGGCGGCCGGGCCGGCGCAGTACCGTGCTCCTGCTCCCCCGCACGCGGCCTCGCCGTCCCGCGCGTGGTCGTGCCGGCCGTCGTCGTGACGGCCGTCGTCATGGTGTCCGTCGTCATGGTGTCCGTCGTCCTGTCGGGCGAGCTCCCGACGTCCGTCGTGTCCGGCCGGGTCCGGGCGGCCGTGGCCCCGATCCGGGGTGTCGTGCGCGGCGGCCCGGTGCCGGCCGCGGTACTCGCGCGACCAGGCCCGCAGCTCGCGCCCGAGGTCGTGGTCCGCGACCAGGTCCGCGAGCCGCAGCGTGAACTCGGCCAGCGGGAGTCGTCCCGGGCGCGGCGGCGCCTCGGTGAGGAGGTACCAGACGCCCTCCCAGAGCCCGCTCGACCGGGCCGTGTACGGGGCCCGCCCCAGTCGGCCGATCGCCGCGTCGAGCAGCCGGTCCACCGGGCACGGCGGCGCGCCGACCCGGTCGACCAACTCCCGTAGCCAGCGCTTCTCCTCGGCGGAACAGCCCGGGGTCGGGACCAGTTCGGCGAGTGTGGGCACGTGCCGGGCCAGTACGCGGGCCGGGATCATCCGCCCGTTGCGGCTGACCGGGTCGTACGAGGAGATCATGCCGACCACCGCACCGCTGTCCGCCCGCATGGCGGCCGCCCCGCTGAAACCGTGCGAGGGCTCCTGGCCGTACGCCTTCCAGAACTCCACCTGGATCCACTCGCCGCTGATCAACAGCCGGTCGTGGGTGACCCGGAGCTCGCTCTGCGCCCCCTCCTCGCCGTACCCCTGGGGGAAGCCGTACGTGACGAGCCGGGCCGACAGGCCGGCGTCGCCGAGCGGCTCCTCCGGCTCCGCGAAGACGGCCGGCTCGACGGGGGCGGGGCCTTCGAGGGTCAGTACCGCGACATCGCCCGGGTCCGTCCGGCCGCCCGCCCAGGCGCCGCGCTCCGCGACACGCGTCGGAACCGCGCCGAGGCCACGGGCGCCGGGGAAGGAAACCGAGGCCCGGTCGAGCCCGTGGACGACATGCGCGCAGGTGAGGACCGTGCCCTCGCCGACGAGGAAGCCGGAGCCGCAGACGGCGCCCTCGTGCTCGACGCGAACATGCCAAGCAGGGGAGCCCGTCACCGGGTGCCGGCCCCCGCTCCCGTCCTCGCGCCCGCGCCGTTGGGCGCCCAGGACAGTTTCACCGTCAGATGGCCCTCGACCGAGGTCTTGGCGATCACCGCGCCCGCCTCGGCCGTCAGCTTCACGCCGAACTCCAGCTCCACCCCGTCCGGCTGGAGCGGCCCCTCCCGGAAGACCGTGAGCGCCGACTCGGCCGCCGAGCGGATGCCCTGGAGCGCCTCGTCGAGCGTGCGACCGGCCTGGATGAGGGAGTTCCCACCGCGCGAGACGAGCTGGGCGCCGGGCTGGTGACCGTCCGCCTCCACCATGACCTGCGCCCCGCTCTCCGTGGTGAACTCCATCAGTGTGCTCACAACAACCCCCGAGGAAAGACCAGTTGGATCACACACCATTCTGTCCGACGCCCGCGTCCATGTCAGCGGATCGGCCTACCCTGGAGGGGTGTACGAGGAACGCCCCGCGCGCTTGGACGGCGCGGTCGTCTGGACCCTCACGCCACGGTCCGTGGCCGAGGATCCGGTGCCGGTGCTGCCCGACGGCTGCATGGACCTGCTGTGGTGCGACGGCCGGCTGCTCGTCGCGGGACCCGACACCGTCGCGTACGTCCCCGAGGGCGGCCCCAGCCGCTACGCCGGGATCCGCTTCGCACCCGGTGACGCGCCCGCGCTGCTCGGCGTACCGGCGAGCGAGCTGCGCGACCGACGGGTCGCGCTGGGGGTGCTGTGGGGCGAGGCGAGGGCGCGGAGGCTCGCCGAGCGCGTGACCGACGCGGCCGACCCGGCCGCCGCCCTCGAGGACCTCGCGCTGCGCCGCGCCACGGACGCGCCGGACCCCGACCCGCGGCTCCGGGCCGTCGTACGGCGGCTCCAGGCGGGCCGGCCCGTGGCCGATAGCGCCGAGGCCGTCGGGCTCGGCGCGCGGCAGCTGCACCGGCGGTCGCTGGACGCGTTCGGCTACGGACCCAAGACTCTGGCCCGGATCCTCCGGCTCCAGCGCGCGCTCGCCCTGGTCAGGGCAGGGCTGCCGTTCGCGGAGGCGGCGCTCGTCGCAGGCTGCGCCGACCAGGCCCACCTGGCGCGCGAGACGCGCGCCCTGGCCGGCACGACCCTGTCCGCCTACGCCTCGGCCTGGGCGAAGAGGGAGACCCCGCAGCCGTCCGGGTCGAGCACGACGGCATAGCGCTGCCCCCACACGGCGTCCCACGGCTTGAGATGCCCGCGGTACCCGGCCGCGACCAGGGACTCGTAGGTGGCGTCGACCTCCCGCGGCGAGCCGCAGAGAAACGCGAGCCCGATCCGGTCGCCGCCCTCGGGCCGGGACCAGCCGGGATCGAAGGAACGGACGACCTCCTCCGTGTCCCACGCGATCCGCATCCCACCGGGCAGGGAGGCTTCGACGTGGGCCTCGGTATCGGCTCCGACCGGGATCTCCAACCCGAGCCGACGGTAGAAGGCGAGCGAGGCGGCCATGTCGGAGACGACGAGGCCGATGAGGTCGAATCGTGGTGTGTTCATGGGGGCACGGTAGGCACGCGGTGCCGGGCAGGTCTTGAACGGATCGGACAGGGCCGCCGGACGGGGCCGCCCCGGCTCTCCGCGCACCGCGCAACGCGCACCGGTCACCGGCGCGGCGTCGGCGACGGCCACGGCCCGGCAGGGGCGCCTGCTCGCCGTGGTCCTCCTCGCGCTCCTCGGCCTCGTGGGGTAGCCCGGCCCGCCCGGGCTTACGCTGGAACGGGACCGTGCCTGACGGAGGTGCCGTCATGACCGCATCGGCCGTTCCTCGCGGGCCCGGTGCCACCGCCTGGGCACCCGAGACGGTGACCACCGACCCGTACAACGCCCAGACGCCCAGAGCCGCGCTGGCCGAGCGGCTCACGCCCGCGGACGCGCTGTTCGTACGGGACCATTTCGGCGTGCCGCCGACGGCCGCCGCCCCGTGGCGGCTGCGGATCGGCGGGGCCGTGACGACGCCGGTCACCCTCGGCTACGAGGAGCTGCTCGCCCTGGGACGCCTCGGCCGACGGGAGTTCGACGTCGTCCTCGAGTGCGCGGGCAACGGCCGCGCCCTGATGAACCCCCGCCCGCCGGGACTTCCCTGGGGTCAACGGGCGGTCGGCTGCGCCCGGTTCGCCGGCGTCCCGTTCCACCTGGCCGCCGAGCGCGCCGGTGTCGCACCGGAGACGGTCGAGTTCGTCTTCGCCGGTGCCGACGCCGGCAGCGTGCACGGCCACCGGTCCGCCTTCGAACGCAGCCTCCCGCTCGCCGAGGCCCTCCACCCGGACACCCTCCTCGCCACCCACATGAACGGCGAGCCGCTCGCGCCCGAGCACGGCGCCCCGGTCCGCCTGGTGGTCCCCGGCCGGTACGCCGTCGCCGACGTGAAGTGGCTGGTCGAGGCGAGGGCCCTCACCGAACCCTTCACGGGCGTCTTCCAGGCCCAGGAATACGTGTACGTCGCATCGGAGGGCATCCCCGACGGTCCCGTCGCCGCGATCCGGGTCAAATCGCTGATCATCGCGCCCGAGCCGGACGACGACCTCCGGCGCGGCACGCAGACCGTCGTGCGCGGCCGGGCGTGGTCGGGCGCCGGGCGGGCCGTGGGACGGGTCGAGGTGCGGGCCGAGCACGAGGACGAGGACGCCCCGGGAGAGGAGCGCGCGGACGACGCGGACTGGCACGACGCCGACCTCGAGCCGCCGAGCGGACCGTACGCCTGGACGGGCTGGTCCTACCGGTGGACGCCCCGGAAGCCGGGCCGGTACCGGCTGCTGGCCCGGGCGACCGACGCGCACGGCGACACCCAGCCGCCACGGGCGCCGTGGAACGCCCAGGGCTACGGCTGCAATCCGGTGGCGGCGGTCGACGTGGTCGTCGTCTGACACCTGCCGTACTCCGACATCAGGCACTCCGAACGACACGGGAGCAGGTGACGCCATGAACGCCCACGCGATGGAGATCGAGCCCCTGACCACGGCCTCGCTCGGCGACACCAGCTACCTCCTCGTCAGCGGCGACGAGGCCGCGCTGGTCGACCCCCAGCGCGACAGCTGGGGCCTGATCGAGTCCTGTAGCTCCAGGGGGGTGAGCATCCGGTACGTCCTGGAGACCCACGTCCACAACGACTACGTCTCCGGCGCCCTGGAGGTCCGCGCCGCCACCGGCGCCACGGTCGCCGGGCCGGCCCGCGCGCCCTACGCCTTCGACCATCTGCCGCTCGCCGACGAGGACGAGATCGCCCTCGGGGACGTGGTCGTACGGGCGATGGAGACACCCGGGCACACCGCCGAACACACCGCCTACCTGGTGTGCGAGAACGGTCGGGAAGCGCCGACCGCCGTCTTCACCGGCGGCAGCCTGCTGGTCGGCAGCGCGGGCCGCACCGACCTGTCGGGCCCCGACCGCACCCAGGAACTCACCAAGGCGCAGTTCCGCTCGCTGCGGCGGCTCTCGCTGCTCCCGGATGCCACCCGCGTACTGCCCACCCACGGGGCGGGCAGCTCCTGCGCATCGGGTCCGGTGTCCCGGGAGCGGACCACCACGATGGGCGACGAACGGCGCACCAACCCCACGCTCGGCACCCGGAACGAGGAGCAGTTCGTCCGGGAGCGGCTCTCCGGCCTGCGGCCCTACCCCCCGTACTACCGCTACATGGCGCCGATCAACCGGTCCGGCCCCGACGTGCTCGGCGGCCGCCCCGCCGTCCGCCCGCTGTCGGTGACCGAGGTCGAGGGGCTGGTCGGGGGCGGCGCGCAGCTCGTCGACGGGCGGGACCGCCGGACCTTCGCCAGGGCCCATCTGCCGGACTCGCTCTGCGACGAGCTGGACGAGCGCTTCGCGAGCCTGGTCGGTGAGGTCGTGCCGTTCGGCACCCGACTGGTCCTCGTCCTGCCGGAGCCCGCCGAGGCCGCCGTCGAGGAGGCGATGCTCCAACTGCTGCGGATCGGCTACGAGAACGTCGCGGGCCATCTCGCCGGCGGCGTCGACGCCTGGCGCGAGGCGGGCCGGCCGGTGCGCTCCTTCCGTACCGCGGACGCGTCCGACCTGGCCGGCTCCCTCGCCGACCGGTGGGTGCTGGACGTCCGGCCGCAGCGCCCCGAGGGCGGAATCCCCGGCTCGTACGCCGTCCCCCTCGCCGAACTGCCCCGGCGGCTGGGTGAGATACCCCGGGACCGCGAGGTCTGGACGGTCTGCGGGAGCGGCCGCCGGGCGACCATCGCGGCAAGCCTGCTCGACCGGGCGGGCATCCCCGTCACGGCGGTCGTGAGGGGAGGCGTACAGGACCTGATGCCCCACGCATGAGGCGCACAAGAGACGCGAGAGTGCAAGAGGCACAACGAGGCTCACAATTCATGGGAGAACGGAGATGACGATGGTCACCAACGGCTATTCACATCCGGAGACCCTGGTGGACACCGAGTGGCTGGCCGCCCACCTCGACGACCCGACCGTTCGCGTCATCGACGTGGACGAGGACACGACCGTCTTCGAACACGCCCACATACCGGGGGCCGTCGGCTGGAACTGGACCACCGACCTGCACACCGCGGTGGGCCGCGACTACCTGGACCGGGACGCGCTGGGCGATCTCCTCGCCGCGGCGGGCGTCGCGGACGACACCACCGTGATCCTTTACGGAGGCAACAACAACTGGTTCGCGGCGTACGCCTACTGGATCCTCCGGCTGCGCGGCTTCAACAAGGTGAAGCTGCTCGACGGCGGGCGGAAGAAGTGGGAGCTGGAGGGCCGGGGCATGACCCGGCTGGTGACGGAACACCAACACACCGGCTTCACGGTGACGGGCCAGGAGAACCCCCAGTTCCGGGCGATGCGCACGGAGGTCCTCGACAGCGTCGGGTCCGCGGCCCGCATGGTCGACGTACGCTCCCCGGAGGAGTACCGCGGCGAGAGACTGGCGCCGCCCCACCTGCCCCAGGAACAGGCCCAGGTCCCCGGCCACATCCCCGGCGCGGCCAACATCCCCTGGTCGCAGGCGGCCAACGAGGACGGGTCCTTCAAGTCGGCCGACGAGCTGAAGGAGTTGTACGCGGGCAAGGGCATCACCCCCGACCGGGAGGTCATCGCCTACTGCCGCATCGGTGAGCGCTCCTCGCACACCTGGTTCGCGCTCCACGAACTCCTCGGCTACCCGGACGTCAAGAACTACGACGGTTCCTGGACGGAGTACGGCTCCCTGGTGCGGGCCCCCGTCGAGATGGGGTGAACGCCTCGAAGAGGCCGGCGGTGAGCCGCCTGTCGCCGGGGGTCTGCAGCCCCCCGGCGGAATGCGTGGTCGGTCAGCTCAGCCGGGCGTCGGCGTAGGCGACCATCGCATCGCGCTGGTAGACGGCCAGGCCGTCGGCGATCCTGTCGTAGTTCTCACGGAACCGCGGGTCGTCGACGTAGGTCTGGCCGAGACCCTTGTACGCGTCGGCGTTCGGGGTCCAGTACCGGCAGACGCCCTGGTAGTGGGCGTCCACCTCGGCCTGTACGGCCGGGTCGTCGACCGGGGTGCCGGCCACCATGAACTCCGCGAAGCGGATCATCTGCGCCGTGACCTCACGCTGCCACCGCTCCTGGTCCTCGGCGGTCATCGACTCGACGGCCGCGCGGGACTCCTCCCACGCCTCCGGCCACCGCTCGCGCACCTCGGGCTCGTCGACCGGGGTCTCGAAGCCCTCGAACAGGTTCTCCGGCCTGTTGATCTTCGTCATGCTGTCGTCGTCCTTCTCTTCCTCCAGTTCGGCGATGGTCCGCCCGACCGTGCGGGCCAGCGTCTCCAGCCGGTCCCGCTCCCTCAGCAGCCGCCGGTGATGCTCGCGCAGCACGGCCACTCGATCGACCTGGCTGTCCAGCACCGCCTGGATCTCGCGCAGCCCCAGGCCCAGCTCCCGCATCAGCAGGATCTGCTGCAGGCGCAGCAGATCGGCCTCCTCGTAGTAGCGGTGCCCGTTGCTTCCGATCCACGCGTGCGGGAGCAGCCCGATCTCGTCGTAGTGCCGCAGCGTCCGGGACGTCACCCCGGACATCCGGGCCACGTCCGCGATCGACCAGCCCATCGACGTGCCGTCCATCGCGGTGCCTCCCATCGCCGGGCCGGTCTCTCCGGCCACAGAGAAGACCGTAGGAGTTGACGCAACGGAAACCGCAAGTCGGACCGGCGTCGGGTCGGCGTCACTTTCCGCAGGGCGGGTCGTAGGGCAGGGCCGGCGACACGTACTCCTTCCACACGGTCTCGTTCATCGCCGAGCGTGTCGACGCGCACAGGATCGCGCGGGCGCGGGCCGGATCGGTCTGCCAGAGGCGTACGGTGCCGTCTTGGCCTGCGGTCACCAGCACATCGCCACGCGGGGTGTACCGCAGCGCGTTGACTGCGGCGTTGTGCCCGGTGACGGGGAGACCGTACGCGGTGATGCGAGCGGGATCCGACGTGTTCCAGAACCGGATCTGGCCGATGGAGTTGCCGCTCGCGAGCATGGCGCCGTCCGGGGCGAAGCCGACGCTCCACACCGCGCCTCCGGTGACCGGCGGCGTGCCGACGGCCTTGGGGGAGGACGGCCGGGACACGTCCCAGAGCCTGATCCGGCTGTCCGCACCGCCCGTCGCGACCAGCGGGGCGCGTGGATGGGCGTCGAGGGAGATGACCACCTCGGAGCCGAGCGCGCGGCCGTCCCGGACGGGAGCGGTTCCCTCGCCGGTTCGCCAGGTCCGGACGTCGCCGAATGCCTCCGCCGAGTAGACGTGGCCCGACCGCCTTCCGACGGCCAGGGCCTTGGTCGCCAGCTCCTCCTCGTCCAGCTCGCCGCCGAGTGGGGCGGGGCGCGTCGGATCGGCCACGTTCCAGGCACGCAGGCCACCGTAGTAACCGCCGTCGAGGTCCATCGACGCCGCGATCAGAGTGCTCCCGTCGGCGCCGAAGGCCAGTGCGGAGACCGGTTTCGTCTGCCCTGGCAGCGAGTTGCCGATCGCCACCGGCCGAGTGGGGGCGGACACGTCCCACAGCCGGACGTCGCCGCGCCAGCCGCCGGTGGCCAGCACGTTCTTCTCCGACGTGCCCGACGAGCCGCGTTTGCGGGGCATGAAGGCCAGGGAGGACACCGAGCCGTAGGAGCCCGTCAGTCCACCGACGTAGTCCAGGCGGGTCGGGTCGGAGAGGTCGTACAGGGCGACGTAGGCACCCGAAGCCACCGCGAGCAGCCGCCCGTCGTCGGTCAGCGCCAGCGCTTCGGCCGCCTTGCCGCCGCCCAGGACGGACAGGCCCGTGGGCAGCCGCCACAAGTGAACCTTGCCGTCCCCGCCGCCGCTGACGAGCGTGAGCCCGGTCGGGGCGAAGGCGAGATTGCTGACGAGCGTGCTGTGCCCCCGCAGGGTCGGGACGAGCCACCTGGCCTGTGCGGGGTCTCCCATGTTCCAGATGTTGATGTTCCCGGAGTTGTCCCCGGCGGCGAGCAGGTGGCCGCCCGGGCTGAACGCGAGAGAGGTGACCGTCGTCCCGGGGAACAAGGTGTTGGTCACCTTCGGCCGACGAGTGTCGGACACGTCCCAGATCCGCACCCTTCCGTCACCCCCGGCGGTGGCCAGAACAGCGGCGACGGGGCTGAAGGCCGCCCTGTTGACGATGCCCCAATGCTCGCCCAGCTCGCCGCCGAGCGCCTTGGGCCGGGCCGGATCCGACACGTTCCACAGCCGCACGAGGAGTCTGCGGTCGCTGCCGGGGCGTCCCGTGCCCCCGGTGACGGCGAGGGTGCGGCCGTCACGGTTGTAGGCCACGGACGTGATGATCTGCCATTTGGCGGACACCACCGTGCTCGCTGTTCGTGGCCGCCGCGGATCGCTGACGTCGATCAGGTACACGGTCCCGCTGGTCTCGCTGCCGCTGATGTCCGTGACGACGACGGCCAGGGTCCGGCTGTCGGGGCTGAACTGCAGGCTCACCACGAGGCCCCGCTGGGCCGACGACCACGGTGCGTTCAGCGCCACAGGACGCTTGGGGTCGGAGACGTCCAGGAGCTGTACCTTGCCGTCCCCGCCGCCGCGGGCGAGCAGGTCGCCCTTCGCGTTGTACGCGATCGCGGACGCGTGGGTCTCCTTCTCCGCCTTGGGTTCGGCGGTCAGGGGCGCCGGGCGGGGCGCCTTCTTGGTGTCCCAGAACCGCAGGGAGCTCCCGCCGGTGGCCAGTCGTCCTTCCGGGCCGAACGCGACCGGTGGGGCCGTGCCGAAATGGCCTGGCAGGGTCGAGGGCAGCACCGAGGTTGCCGCAGTCGTCAGCCGTGTGTTCAGCCGGTCCGTCGGACGCATCCGATGGGCGACGAGGTCGAGTTGCGCGGCCAGCGCGCCGTCGGTCTCGCGCTGGCGGTCCGCCTCGGCACTGACCCGGTCGAAGATGGCGTTGTCGCGCTGCTCGAGGGCGTTACGGCTCTGCTGGAACGCGACGGTCGCCGCCACCATGGCCAGCACCGCCAGTAGGGAGACGGTGGCCACCGCACCGCGCCGGAGCCGGCGGCCCCGGCGCTCCTGCCGCTCGGAGGCGGCGAGGAACCGTGTGACCAGGGGCGTCACCAGGGGCGCGAGGTCCTCCGGGCTCGCCCCCGAGGCCCAGGAGCGGGCCAGTTCGAGCCTGGCTCCCCGGAACAGCGCAGTCATGTCCTTGCGGCCTCCGCGCTCCCAGGCCACGGCCGCCTCCTCCACCTCCTGCCGTACCGGTATGCCGCTCCTGCCCGTCCCGATCCAGTCGCGGTGCAACCGGGGCCACGCCCACAGCAGTGCCTCGTGCGTGACCTCGACGGTGACCGTGCCCTCCCGCCCGTCCACGCCCTGGGTGAGCAGGCGGGCGCGGGTGAAGCGCTCCGCGAGATCGGGCACCTCCTTCGGGTCGGCGGCGGCGAGTAGCAGGTCGGCGCGGGTCCGTCGCCGGCGGGTCACCTCGCCGTCCTCGCCGATCCTGACGAGGCCGAGGAACATCAGCCGTGCCGCCCGCTGCGCGGACGGCGTCAGCTTCCCGAACTCCTCCTCGGCGGTGGCCGCCACCGCGCCGTCGATGCCGCCGGTGTCGCGGTAGCTGTCCACGGTCAGCGTGTCGCCCCTGCGCTCCAGCCAGGTGGCCCGCAGGGCGTGGGCGAGAAGAGGTAATCGTCCGGCCTCGTACGCGCCCTCGTCGCGTGGGGCGCTGCCCCGCAGGTCGCGCAGGACGACGTCCACGAGACCGGGCGCGAGCGTCAGACGGGCGCGTTCGGCGGGCATGGTCACCGCCCGGCGGACCTCGTCGTCGCTCATCGGTCCGACGATGACCTGACGTTCCACCAGGGCGTCGCGCAGATAGGGGAAGGCGCTGCAGGAGCCGTAGAAGTCCGCGCGCAGTCCGTAGACGGCCAGGGCGACGGGCGTCTCGCTGCCGGGTGCATCGCTCTCGGCCGGCGCCGCACCCGTCAGGCCGGCGAGCACGTCGACGAAGCGGCGGCGGGCGGCCTCGTCCGCGCAGACGGTGAAGAGCTCCTCCAGCTGGTCGACGACGAGCACGACCCGGCCGTCCGGTGGGAGCTCAAGACGCTCGCGCACCAAGGTGCTCAGCCGGTCGCCTCCGGCCTCCATCGCCTCGGTCATCAGCGCGGGTTCGGTTCCGGTCAGCCTGCCGAGGCCCGAGGCGAGCGCCGCGAGCGGCTCGGCCGTGGGGGTCAGCAGCAGGTGCGGCCAGTGCCGGGATCCCGGCAGACGGCCCTGGGCCAGGCCCGGCAGGACCCCCGCCCGGAGCAGGGACGACTTGCCCGCCCCGGACGGCGCGACGACGACCAGCGGGCTGTGATCGGCCCGGCAGCGCTCGAGCCGGTTCATGACCCTGCTGACGAGGGCCTCCCGGCCGAAGAACCACTCGGCCTCGTCGGTGTCGAACGAGCGCAGTCCGGGGTACGGACTGTTCTCGCCCTCCGAGGGCGCGGAGGTCCTCGACGCGTGCTCGCCACCGGAGTGGTAGTGCTCGTGGTGCTGTTGGGTCACTCCGCCGTGGATGACGACCATGTCCCGCGCCGATCGGTACACCGTGCCCGGCTCGGTGGCCCACGCGTGCAGCTCGACGTCCTCCATGTACATCCCCCGTCTCCGAAAGGCATGTTGCATGTGTGACGCGATGCTACGGACAGGGGGAGGACATGGCCATGCCGCACCAAGGAAGGGCCGACTCGACGCCGGCGGCGCCAAGTCGGCCCTTCCTCGGGTGAGTTGTCAGTCCGTGCCGGACTCCATCGCGGCGCGGTCCAGCAGCGCGTCCTCCTCGGAGACCTCGCCGCGGGAGGCGATGGCCTCGGCGCCGCCCTCCGGCAGCTCCGTCATGGTGCCGATCAGCCCGGCCGCGGCCGCCTGGGCGGCGCCGACGGCGGGAGTGCCGGTGCCGATCAGGCCGATCGCGGCATACTGCTCCAGCTTGGCGCGCGAGTCGGCGATGTCGAGGTTGCGCATGGTGAGCTGGCCGATCCGGTCGACCGGGCCGAAGGCCGAGTCCTCGGTGCGCTCCATGGACAGCTTGTCCGGGTGGTAGCTGAACGCCGGGCCCGTGGTGTCGAGGATCGAGTAGTCCTCGCCGCGGCGCAGCCGCAGCGTCACCTCGCCGGTGACGGCCGCGCCGACCCAGCGCTGCAGCGACTCCCGCACCATCAGCGCCTGCGGGTCCAGCCACCGGCCCTCGTACATCAGCCGGCCGAGGCGCCGTCCCTCGTTGTGGTACTGGGCGAGGGTGTCCTCGTTGTGGATCGCGTTGACCAGGCGCTCGTACGCCGCGTGCAGCAGGGCCATGCCGGGCGCCTCGTAGATGCCACGGCTCTTGGCCTCGATGATCCGGTTCTCGATCTGGTCCGACATGCCCATGCCGTGCCGGCCGCCGATGGCGTTGGCCTCCATCACCAGGTCGACGGCGGAGGCGAACCGCTCGCCGTTGATCGTCACCGGACGGCCCTGGTCGAAGCCGATCGTCACGTCCTCGGGGGCGATCTCGACCGACGGGTCCCAGAACCGCACGCCCATGATGGGCTCCACGGTCTCCACACCGGTGTCCAGGTGCTCCAGGGTCTTGGCCTCGTGGGTGGCACCCCAGATGTTGGCGTCGGTGGAGTACGCCTTCTCCGTGCTGTCGCGGTAGGGCAGGTCGTGGGCGACGAGCCACTCCGACATTTCCTTGCGGCCGCCGAGCTCGGTCACGAAGTCCGCGTCCAGCCAGGGCTTGTAGATCCGCAGGTGCGGGTTGGCGAGCAGACCGTAGCGGTAGAACCGCTCGATGTCGTTGCCCTTGAAGGTCGAGCCGTCGCCCCAGATCTGGACGTCGTCCTCGAGCATCGCGCGGACGAGCAGCGTGCCGGTGACGGCGCGGCCGAGCGGCGTGGTGTTGAAGTAGGCGCGCCCGCCCGAGCGGATGTGGAACGCCCCGCAGGTGAGCGCGGCCAGGCCCTCCTCGACCAGCGCCGCGCGGCAGTCGACCAGACGCGCGATCTCGGCGCCGTAGGTCTTGGCGCGGCCGGGCACCGAGGCGATGTCGGGCTCGTCGTACTGGCCGATGTCGGCGGTGTAGGTGCACGGGACGGCACCCTTGTCGCGCATCCACGCGACCGCGACGGAGGTGTCGAGACCGCCCGAGAAGGCGATGCCGACGCGCTCGCCGGCCGGAAGGGAGGTGAGGACCTTGGACATAGGGAGAGTATGCAACAGATCGCATGGTTATGCAAAGCGAAAAAATGCTTCGCGCGGCCGGTGGGGGCCTGGCTAGGGTGTGGACGTTCCTGCGGGCAGCCGTGAGCTGTCCGCACGTGTCGCTGTGTGTGATCCAGGAGGTGTGACCGATGGCTGTCATGACGACGGGCGCCGCGCTCATCCAGAAGTGCATCAACTCCACCTCCGTGGTCTCCGGCTGACCTTCCTTCATCTTTCTCGCGCCCGAGTGCGCGTGCCGGGGCCACCCTTGTGAAGGGTCACCCCTTGTCTTTTTCTTCTCTTCAGGCTTCGGCTTCGCATGCTCTCGCTCCCTACGGCTGGGACGACGGCTGGGAAGCCGCCTTCGCGCCGTACGCCGAGCAGGGGCTGCTGCCCGGCCGAGTCCTGCGGGTCGACCGCGGTCGGTGCGATGTGGTCACCCCCGTCGGCACCGTCCGCGGCGACACCGAGTTCGTCGTTCCCCGCGACCCGCTGAAGGTCGTCTGCACGGGGGACTGGGTCGCCGTCGACGCGGCCGGCGACCCCCAGTACGTACGGACCCTGCTGCCGCGCCGCACGGCGTTCGCGAGGTCCACCTCGTCCAAGCGGTCCGAGGGGCAGATCCTCGCCGCCAACGTCGACCACGCGATCATCACGGTCTCGCTCGCCGTCGAGCTGGACCTCGGCCGCGTGGAGCGCTTCCTCGCCCTGGCCTGGGAGTCCGGCGCGCAGCCCCTCGTCGTGCTCAGCAAGGCCGACCTCGTCCCCGACCCGGTCGGACTCTCGTACCTCGTCGAGGACGTGGAGGGCGTGGCGCCGGGCGTGCAGGTGCTGCCCGTCAGCTCCACCACCGGCGAGGGGCTCGACGTGCTCTCCGCGGTCGTGGCGAGCGGCACCAGCGTGCTGCTCGGAGTCTCCGGCGCCGGGAAGTCCACGCTCGCCAACACCCTCCTCGGCGAGGACGTGATGAGCGTCAACGCCGCTCGTGACGTGGACGGCAAGGGCCGCCACACCACGACCACGCGCAATCTGCTCGTACTGCCCGGGGGCGGCGTCCTCATCGACACCCCCGGCCTGCGCGGCGTCGGGCTCTGGGACGCCGAGGCCGGGGTCGGTCAGGCATTCTCCGAGATCGAGCAGCTGGCGGAGGAGTGCCGCTTCCACGACTGCGCCCACGAGGCGGAGCCCGGCTGCGCCGTGACGGCGGCGGTCGAGGACGGCTCGCTGTCGGTGCGCCGGCTGGAGAGCTACCGCAAGCTCCTGCGCGAGAACCAGCGCATCGTCGCCAAGACGGACGCCCGGGTCCGCGCCGAGATGCTCAAGGACTGGAAGCGGAAGGGTGCCGAGGGCCGCGCCGCGATGGAGGCCAAGCGCGGCGGCGGCGCGCGGCACTCGGGCCGGTAGGCCGTCGGTCCCGCTGTGGGGCCCCGGGGGCAGCGCGGTGTCCGAAAACCGCCAGCCGAGCACCCGGGGCTCCCGCACACTGGAACGCGTGACGGACCAGGCAACCATCGAGGACACCAGGTACGAGGCGGTCAGCAGCCGGGACGCCCGGTTCGACGGCGCGTTCTTCTTCGCCGTCGAGACGACCGGGATCTACTGCCGGCCCAGCTGCCCCGCCGTCACACCCAAGCGGAAGAACGTCACCTTCTTCCCCACCGCGGCCGCCGCCCAGGGCCACGGCTTCCGGGCCTGCCGGCGCTGCCGGCCCGACGCCGTGCCCGGGTCCGCCGAGTGGAACGTCCGCGCCGACGTCGTCGGGCGCGCCATGCGGATGATCGGGGACGGAGTCGTCGACCGGGAGGGCGTCCCCGGGCTCGCCGGGCGGCTCGGCTACAGCGCCCGCCAGGTGCAGCGGCAGCTCACGGCCGAGCTCGGCGCGGGCCCGATCGCCCTCGCCCGCGCCCAGCGGGCCCACACCGCCCGGCTGCTCCTGCAGACCACCGGGCTCCCGATCACCGAGATCGCCTTCGCGTCCGGCTTCGCCAGCGTGCGCCAGTTCAACGACACGATCCGCCGCATCTACGCCCGTACCCCCTCCGAGCTGCGCACCGAGTCCGGCACCGGGGCCGGCGCCCGGACCGCCCTCGCCGCCGGGGTGCCGCTGCGGCTCGCCCACCGCGGCCCGTACGCCGTCCGCGAGGTCTTCGACCTGCTCGCCGCCGAGGCCCTTCCGCACGTCGAGGAGGTGCTCGGCGCCCCCGGCACCCGCACCTACCGCCGTACGCTCCGCCTCCCGTACGGCACCGGCATCGTCTCCGTCGACGAGCGCTCCGCCGGGCCCTGGCTGGAGGCCCGGATCCACCTCACCGACCTGCGCGACCTGACCACCGCCGTCCAGCGGCTGCGCCGGCTCCTCGACCTCGACGCCGATCCCTACGCCGTCGCCGAGCGTCTCGGCGCCGACCCCGGACTCGCGGCGCGGGTCGCGGCCCGCCCCGGCGTACGGTCGCCGGGCGCCGCCGACCCGGAGGAGTACGCCGTACGGACGCTGGTGGGCCCCGAGGAGGCGGCGCGGCTGGTCCCGGCCCACGGCACGCCCCTCGACAGCGTCTGTGGCACCCTGACCCACCTCTTCCCCGCGCCCGCCGCGCTCACCGCCCACCCGGTGGCAGGCCCGCTCGCGGAGGCGCTCGCCACCGGGGCCGTACGCCTCGATCCGGGCGCCGACCGCGACGAGGCGGAACGGGCCCTGCGCGCCCTTCCCGGCGTCACGGCCGCCCAGGCCGCCCTCATCCGGATGCGCGCCCTCGGCGACCCCGACGTGGCCCCCGAGGGCGGTCCGGACGCCGAGTCCTGGCGGCCCTGGCGGTCGTACGCACACCGGTATCTGGAGCTCGTACCGGCGGCGGCAGAATGAGCCCATGATCAGCACAGACCTGCTCGGACCCGACGACCGCGACGCCTGGGAGCGGCTCTTCCGCGCGTACATCGACTTCTACGGTCGCAGCGAGCCCGACGCGATGTACGAGCGGGCCTGGACCGCCTTCCAGGACGGCACCCGGCTGCACGCCCTGGCCGCCCGGCTCGACGGCCGCGTCGTCGGCTTCACCCACTTCTTCGTCCACCCCAGCACGTCGGGACCGGACGTCTGCTACCTCCAGGACCTGTTCACCGATCCCGAGGCGCGCGGCAAGGGCGTCGCCCGCGCCCTGATCGCCGCCGTGACGGAGTGGGCGAAGGAGCAGGGCTGCGACCGGGTCTACTGGAACACCCAGGCGTCCAACACCACCGCACGGCACCTCTACGACAAGGTCGCCCGCGACACCGGCTTCATCAAGTACCAGATCGATCTTCCGAAGTAGTCGCGTCGGTGGCCGGAAGGCCCCAGCTGTGGATCCGGCGGGGATGGATCCGGATGACCTCCTGGCTGAAGTGCGGGCCGAGCTCGTGCGGCCCGACCAGGAGCTCGGCCACTCCCCGGATCTCCACCCCGCGCACCCGCCAGGGCCGTACGCTCGCGAGATCGTCGACGACCAGCGCCACCTTGGGGTTGGCCCGGAGGTTGCGCCACTTCTTGGAGCTGCCCATGGCAGCCCCGCCCACCAGGACCGTGCCGTCCTCCTGTGGGAAGAAGCCGACCGGGTTGGCCTGCGGCTGGCCCCCGGGATCGACGGTGGCCTTCGGGGCATCCCGTTGGGCCCGCTGGTTGGCGCGCCCCGCGGGGTTTACGCCCTCTAAACCCACCAGGGGGCCTGGGTCGCCCCCGACGGGCCCCCGCGCAGCGGCGATCCGGCCGATGCGCGGGGCCGATCGGTCCTAGGACCTCAGCCCGAGATCACGGCGCCGAACCAGGCCCCGACGATCAGCAGGCAGGAGAAAAGCTCCACGAGAATGCTCGTCCCCGCCGCGCGCATCACCGTCCGCGTGGAGGCCCTGGCCTGGCCGTGGCCACCGAGGCGGAGCCGTTCGGAGAGGTAGATCCCGCCGATGAAACCGGGGATCGCGCCGAGCACGGGGATCAGGAAGAAGCCGAGGAACGCACCGACCCCGGCGTAGGTCACCATCCGCCGGGTGATGCCGACCCCGCGGATCCGGCGCTGCGGCAGCTGCCACACGACCACCTGGGTGAGCAGGAGCAGCGCGGTGGAGGCGACGAGCAGGATCCAGGCGAGCCCGGTCTGCTCGTTCAGGGACCACCAGAGCATGGCGGCCCACACCAGCCACGGCCCCGGCACGCCGGGAGCCAGCACCCCGAACAGGCCGAGCAGCATGACCATCGCGACGAGCAACAGCTGCCACACACCCATCTGTCAAGGGTGCAGGACGGATGATCTTCTCGCAGGTCGCAGCGTACGTACGGGGGGCACAGTCACGTACGACGTGGGGCGTGTC
Organism: Streptomyces sp. NPDC059875; assembly: GCF_042731085.1. Lineage (NCBI taxonomy): Bacteria > Bacillati > Actinomycetota > Actinomycetes > Kitasatosporales > Streptomycetaceae > Streptomyces > Streptomyces sp. NPDC059875. The sequence goes on along the minus strand of NZ_JBHWJZ010000026.1, from coordinate 79,736 downwards.
CGGCGTACGTACGGCGTGGGGCGCGCCCGGCGTACCGACGGGGGCCGCGCCGGTCCGGCGCCCGGCGCTATCCGCGCGCCACCCACCCCTTCTCGTACGCGTGCCAGCCCAGCTGGAGCCGCGTCGTCACGCCCGTCAGCTCCATCAGGCCCTTCACCCGGCGCTGGACCGTGCGCAGGCCCAGATCGAGCTGCTTGGCCACGCTCGCGTCCGTCATGCCGGCCAGGAGCAGCGAGAGGATCTCCAGGTCCGTGGCGTCCGGGCCCGGCACCTCCGTCTCCATGACCTGCGCCCCCGCGCCGAGCCGCAACGGCAGCGCGTCGCGCCAGACCGCCTCGAAGAGGCCCATCAGGGACTCCAGGAGCCCGCTCGCGTGCACCACGAGGGCGGCCGGCTCCGCGCCGCGGCCCGTCAGCGGGACCATCGCGAGGGCCCGGTCCGCGACCACCAGCTTGGTCGGCACCCGGTCCACCACCCGGATCTGCTCGTCGCGGCCGAGCGCCGCCGAGAGCTCGACGATCCCCGAGGGCAGGGTCATGACCTCCCGCTCGACGACCACCCGGTAGCGCACGCCCCGCTCGGCCGCCATCTCCTCCGCGTCGTTCTCCATGCCGGTCACCGCGATCGGCTTGCCCGTCACCAGCGCGCAGACCTCCTCCGTCGCCCCCAGCTGGAGCTGGAGGAAGCGGTGGGTGACGGCGCTCGCGCCGGTCACCACCTCGACGAGGTCGTGGACGGCAGGTTCCGCCGCCTCCGCGCGGTACTCCTCCGCCAGGAGCGCCGCCGCCAGCTCGGCCTGCTCCAGCTCGTGCCGCTGCTGCGTCAGCAGCGCGCCGAGCGCGACCCCCGGCGGCGCCGCGACCCACCGCCCGGTCCGCGCCGAGGACTGCGCGGCGAGCCCCTGCGACTCCAGGCGCCGCAGCGCCCGCTCGGTGTCCGTCTCGGGCAGCGCGAGCCGGTGCGCCAGATCCGTCACCTCGGCCGCCCCCAGCGCCACGAGCGCGCGATACGCGGACTCCTGCCGTTCGTCGAGACCTATCGCTCCCAGCATCGCTGCCCCACCCCTCGCCGGACGTCCCAGGACGTCCCGGACATTCCCGGGACGTTCACCGGACGCATTCGTTCCGTTGGTGCCCTGGCGGGAATCGGCCACGGCGCATTCCCGCCGCGCCCATCATCCCTGCACCACCCTCACCTCTGCCAATGTGGCGCCACCGCAGCACCAACAGCCTCCGGACTCGGCGCTTTTGCCTGCCCTTGTGCCGGAATCAGATGGGGAGAGCGATGCGCCCGATTTCGCGTACGGCCCTGGGGGCGGCGACCGCCGCCGTCCTGGCCGTCACCGCGGTCGCGCCGTCCATGGCCGCCGCGCCGCAGGACGACCCGACCGGCAATCGACCGCTGGTCGGCAGCGAGGCCCGGGCCCGCGCCGGGGAACGGACCGCGACCGTCACCCTGGTGACCGGCGACCGGGTCCTCGTCACCCGCGACGCGACCGGCAACCCGGCCGCCGCCGCACTGCCGCGCGAGGACGGGACCGTGCCCTTCGTCCAGACCCGCCGCTCCGGCCAGGACCTCTACGTCTACCCCGAGGACGCCACCGCCGCCCTCGCCGCGGGCCGCGTCGACGAGGAACTCTTCAACGTCACCGGCCTGATCCGGCAGGGTTACGACGACGCCGGCACCAAGACGCTGCCCCTGATCGCGGTCTACGGCTCCGACCTCGCCCGCTCCGTCCCGGCCGCCCCGCGCGGAGCCCAGCGCGGCCAGGTCCTCAAGGCCGTCGACGGCGTCGCCCTCAAGGCCGACAAGAAGCAGGCCGCCGCCTTCTGGGCGGACGTGAACGCCCCCGCCGCCCGGTCCGCCGCCGGCCTGAAGAAGCTCTGGCTCGACCGCAAGGTCGAGGCCACCCTGGAGCGCTCGACCCAGCAGGTCCACGCCCCCGAGGCCTGGGCCGCCGGCTACGACGGCAAGGGCACCAAGGTCGCCGTCCTCGACACCGGCGCCGACACCCAGCACCCCGACCTCAAGGGCCGGGTCGTCGCCTCGGAGAACTTCACCGACTCCGACACCTCCGAGGACCGCGGGGGCCACGGCACCCACACCATCTCCACCGTCGGCGGCTCCGGCGCGGCGAGCGACGGCAGGAAGAAGGGCGTCGCGCCCGGCGCGGAGCTCCTCAACGGCAAGGTGCTCAACGACTACGGCTCCGGCGCCGCCTCCTGGATCATCGCCGGCATGGAATGGGCCGTCGCCCAGGGCGCCGACGTGGTCTCCATGAGCCTCGGCAGCTCCGTACCCACCGACTGCACCGACCCGATGAGCGTCGCCGCACAGGAACTCGCCCAGAACAAGGACACGTTGTTCGTCATCGCCGCCGGAAACTCCGGCCCGACGCTCAACACCGTCTCCTCGCCCGGCTGCGCCCCCGACGTACTGACCGTCGGCGCCACCGACCGCGACGACTCCACCGCGTACTTCTCCAGCCGCGGCCCGACGATCGTCAACCACACCCTCAAGCCGGAGATCGCGGCCCCCGGCGTCGGCATCTCCGCCGCCGCGGCGGGCGGCCGGGGCGTGTACGCCTACCAGTCCATGTCCGGTACGTCGATGGCCACCCCGCACGTCGCGGGCGCCGCCGCCATCGTCAAGCAGCGCCACCCGGACTGGACGGCCCAGCAGATCAAGGCCGCGCTCGTCTCCTCCGCAATGAGCTCCGTGCCCGGCGACGTCCGTGAGGTCGGCGGCGGCCGGCTCGACGTCAAGGCCGCGATCGACCAGACGGTCCTCGGCGCCGACGCCGTCCAGGGCGGCACCTTCAACTGGCCCCAGGACAGCAGCGACCGCAGCTCCGTCGCCGTCCCGTACACCAACACCTCGGACACGGCCGTCACCCTGACGCTCGCCGTCGAGAAGGTCACCGGCAACGACGGCTCGCGCGTCCGGTCCTCCGTCGCCCGGCTCGGCAAGCGCACCGTGACCGTCCCGGCCGGCGCGGCCGTCGGGGTCCCGCTCCACCTGGACCCGGCCGCCCGGCTGGAGCGCGCCCAGTACGGCGACGTCACCGGCCGCGTCGTGGCCACCGGCCCCGGCGGCGTGCACGTCTCGACGCCGTTCTCGCTCTACGTCCAGCCCGAAACGGTCACCCTGCGCGTCAAGTTGATCGACCGTCAGGGCGAGCCCGCCGACGGCGCGTCCTCCCTCGACGTCATCGGCACCGACACCGCGAGCGGCGAGCGTCGCTTCAACGAGGGCGCCGGCGACCAGGTCTTCCAGGTGCGGCCCGGCAGCTACTTCCTCTCCTCCTTCGTCACCACCCCGGACGCGGGCGAGGGCGCCACGCTGAACGACTCGCTCAGCTACCTGGCCCGCCCGCAGATCGAGGTGAAGAAGGACACCACCGTCGTCCTCGACGCCCGCACGGCCCACAAGCTGTCGGTGCGGACCGACAAGCCCGGTGAACAGCGCGGCACCACCCTGGCGTTCGCCCGCTCCTGGGACGACACCTGGCTGCATGCCGGCACGGCCGCAGGTACCCGCTCGATCCGCGGCTACTACGCCTCGGTCGAAGGCCGCGCCGACGAGGGCGACTTCGAGTTCGGCAGCTACTGGCGCACCGCCGCCCCGCAGATCTCCGAGCTGAAGACGGGTGACGGCACCGTCCTGCACCCGGTCACCGGCTCCCTCGGCTCCGACAACCTCGACGGCGCCGACTCCGCCCGCCTCGTCGACGCGGGCACCGGAACCCCCGCGGAGCTGACGGCCGCCGGCGTCCAGGGCCGCGTCGCCCTGGTCCGCTTCCCGGACACCTCCACCAACGTGGCGACCGTCGCCCGGACCGCCAAGGCCGCGGGGGCCGTCGCGGTCCTCGCGTACCGCACCTCGACCGCCCGCTGGTACCCGACGGCAGGCTTCACGGGAGCCGGGTTCCCGGTCCTCGCCGTCGACTCCGCCGAGGGCGCGGCGCTGCTCGGCAAGCTCTCCGCCGGCGAGGTCACCCTCTCCTGGAAGGCCACGGCGAAGAGCCCGTACCTCTACAACCTCGCCTTCCCCGAGACCGGTTCGATCCGCGACGACAGGACCTACCAGGTCCGCGACGGACAGCTGGGCCGCACCGAGTCCACCTACGGCTCGATGGGCGTCACCACCGACTTCATCGACAACGCGGCGGCGTACCGGCCGAACGGCACGTCCGTCTACTTCGGCGCGGTCGAGCCGGTCCCGGCGCCGGGCACCCGGACGGAGTACTACACGGCCGGGGACACCCAGTGGGACCAGGTGCTGTCCTCCAGCTTCCCGTTCGGCGAGTTCATGATCGGGGCCAAGCGCGCGTACAAGGCGGGGGAGAAGCGCACGGAGCGCTGGTACGACGGCGTCGTCGCCCCGACCGCCCCGCAGGACGCGGCCGGTGAGCCGGTCCTCGTCGCGGAGCGCCAGGGCAACCTCATCGGCTTCGCCGACTCCCTGTGGGGCGACAACACCCACTACGCCCAGCCCGGATCCTTCGGCGACATCGGCAACGTCCGGCTGAGCAGGGACGGCGAGGTGCTCGGCGAGTCCGCATGGCCGTTCGGGGTCTTCGAAGTCCCGTCCGAGCGAGGCACGTACACGCTCGAACAGAACGTCATGAAGATCGGCAGCAAGGTGTGGAACCGCTCCACTTCCGTCAACTCGGTGTGGGAATTCACCTCCAAGCTCGACGAGAGCGTCTACTCTCAAGGCATCCCGATTCTCTTTCCCCGGTACACCCTGCCGGAGGACGGACTGAAGACCCTCGCCGCGACCGACGGCCAGAAGATCGTCCTCACCGCGACGGGTCACGCGGGCTACACGCCCGCCGCTCTCACCTCGGCCAGGCTCTCGTACTCCTACGACGGAGGCACGACCTGGACGGAGGCGCAGGTCTCGCAGCAGGGCGGCGCCTGGACCGCGACCGTGAACCACGCGGGCGCGGCAGGCAAGCCGGTCACCCTGAAGACCGAACTGACGGACGCCAACGGCAACTCCGTCACCCAGACCGTGGTCCGCGCTTACGACGTGCGCTGATCACGCCGGTCCGCCGGGCGTCCTTCCCGTGGGGGGTGGGGTCGCCCGGCGGACCTCTTTTTCGTCATGTCCCGGTTTCTGGCGGCCTGTGCGGTGGACAATAAGGGCATGACTCAGCAGGGGGACAACTGGTGGGACAAGCTCTACGACGACTCGGCCCCGGACACGGCGCCGACCGCGACGGGTGACACGCTCGACGACCGCTTCGACTCGGCGTCGCAGGCGACGAGCGGCGAGGCGCGCCGGGCGGCGCAGCCGCCCCGGGCCCCCTGGGAGCCGCTCGACGGCACGACCCCCGGCCCGCGCTCGTTCCCGCCGCCACCCGGGCCACTGACACCGGCTCCTGACGGCACGCCGCCCGGCCCTCCGGCACCGGTTTCTGACGGTCCGCCGCCCGGCCCGCCGGCGGCCTCACCGCCCGCGCCGACGGCGCCCGCGGCTCCGGACGCATCACCCGCGCCCAAGGCGCGCCCCGCCCCCGACCGGCCCGAGGGCGACGCCGGTCCACCGCCCGTGCCCCGGCCCCGTACCGCACACATCGGCAGTCGGCCGCCCACCTACGAGGCCGAGCCGACCGCGCTGCCCGCCGCCCGGCCCGACGAGCTCGTCGACCTGGTCGCCGACACCGTGCTCGACGGGGCCCGCTACGGCACGTACACCCTGCGCGCCGCCTCCCTGCGCGGTGACTCCGCCCGCTACCGCGGCGACCCCCGCAGGGACGCCCTCCTCACCGCCCGTTTCGGCCACGACGAGGCCGCGCTCGTCCTCGTCGCCGTGGCCGGCGGCGCCCGTGGCGCCGAGGCCGCCCACCTCGCCGCCGCCGACGCCTGCCGCTGGATCGGGGAGGCCGTCGGCCGGAGCCACGCCCGGCTCTCCGAGGACATCCGGGCCGGCCGCCGCGGCGACCTCAAGTCCGGACTCCACCGCCTCACCGACCGCACCTTCGGCAGACTCCGCGCCCGCGCCGTCGAACTGGGCGTGGAGCCCGAGGAGTACACCGCCAGCCTGCGCTGCCTGCTCCTCGCCGCCGACCCCCAGTGCCGTACCCGCGTCTTCTTCGGCATCGGCCGCGGCGGGCTGTTCCGGCTCCGCGACGGTGCCTGGCAGGACATCGAGCCGTTGATCCCCGAACCGGCCGCGCTCACCGGCGCGCCCGTCGTCGGCTTCGGCTCGCCTCCGTCCCCGGGCGAGCAGACCGAGGAGGGCGACCGGCTCACCATGGACCTGGGCATCACCACGGCCCCCGGCCCCTTCGTCGAGGCCCCTCTGCCCCCGCCCGCGGAACCGTTCCGCTTCCGCGCCTCCGTGGCCCGCCCCGGGGACACCCTGCTGCTCGCGTCGAACGGCCTCGCCGAGCCGATGCGCGGCGAGCTCGCCCTCGCCAAGGAGCTCGCCGGGCGCTGGGCGACCCCCGAGCCGCCCGGGCTCGCGGCCTTCCTCGCCGACATCCAGCTCAGGGTGAAGGGGTACGCCGATGACCGTACAGGGGTGGCCGTCTGGGAGGCGTAACGCTTCGGCCCATGTGTTGATGGACCCATGGCCAAACAGAACGTCGCAGAACAGTTCGTCGACATCCTCGTCCGAGCGGGTGTCCGGCGTCTGTACGGAGTCGTCGGCGACAGCCTGAACCCCGTCGTCGACGCGATCCGCCGTACCCCCGACATCGACTGGATCCAGGTCCGGCACGAGGAGGTCGCCGCCTTCGCCGCCGGGGCCGAGGCGCAGATCACCGGGCGACTCACGGCCTGCGCCGGCTCCTGCGGCCCCGGCAATCTGCACCTCATCAACGGCCTGTACGACGCCCACCGCTCGATGGCCCCCGTCCTCGCGCTCGCCTCGCACATCCCTTCGAGCGAGATCGGCCTCGGCTACTTCCAGGAGACGCACCCCGACCGGCTCTTCGCCGAATGCAGCCACTACAGCGAACTGATCTCCAACCCCCAGCAGATGCCCCGGCTCCTCCAGACGGCCATTCAGCACGCCGTCGGGCAGAGCGGCGTCAGCGTCGTCTCGCTGCCCGGCGACATCGCCTCCGAGCCGGCGCCGGAGAAGGCCTGGGAGACCGCGCTCGTCACCTCCCGCCCCACCGTCCGTCCGGGGGACGCCGAGATCGACGCCCTGGTGCGGATGATCGACGCGGCCGACCGGGTGACGCTGTTCTGCGGCAGCGGCACGGCCGGCGCGCACGCCGAGGTGATGCAGTTCGCCGAGCGGGTGAAGTCGCCCGTCGGGCATGCGCTGCGGGGCAAGGAGTGGATCCAGTACGACAACCCGTTCGACGTCGGCATGAGCGGCCTGCTCGGCTACGGCGCCGCCTACGAGGCGACCCACGAGTGCGACCTGCTGATCCTGCTCGGCACGGACTTCCCGTACAACGCCTTCCTGCCCGACGACGTCAAGATCGTCCAGGTGGACGTCCGGCCGGAACGCCTCGGCCGCCGCTCCAAGCTCGACCTCGCCGTCTGGGGCGACGTCCGGGAGACCCTGCGCTGCATCACCCCGCGCGTGCGCGCCAAGACCGACCGCCGCTTCCTCGACAAGATGCTGAAGAAGCACGCCGACGCGCTCGAAGGAGTCGTCAAGGCGTACACCCGCAAGGTGGAGAAGCACAAGCCGATCCACCCCGAGTACGTCGCCTCCGTCCTGGACGAACTCGCTGACGACGACGCCGTGTTCACCGTCGACACCGGCATGTGCAACGTCTGGGCCGCGCGCTACATCTCGCCCAACGGTCGCCGCCGCATCATCGGTTCGTTCTCGCACGGCTCGATGGCCAACGCCCTGCCGCAGGCCATCGGCGCGCAGTTCACCGACCGCACCCGCCAGGTGATCTCGATGTCCGGCGACGGCGGATTCTCCATGCTGATGGGCGACTTCCTCACCCTGGTCCAGTACGACCTCCCGGTGAAGATCGTGCTCTTCAACAACTCCTCGCTCTCCATGGTGGAGTTGGAGATGCTGGTCGCCGGACTCCCTTCGTACGGGACGACCAACCGCAACCCCGACTTCGCCGCGATCGCCCGCGCGGCCGGCGCCTACGGCGTCCGCGTGGAGAAGCCCAAGCAGCTCGCCGGCGCCCTCCAGGACGCCTTCAAGCACAAGGGCCCGGCGCTCGTCGACGTCGTCACCGACCCCAACGCCCTGTCCATCCCCCCGAAGATCAGCCGCGAGATGGTGTCCGGCTTCGCGCTCTCCGCGAGCAAGATCGTCCTGGACGGCGGCGTCGGCCGCATGCTCCAGATGGCCCGCTCCAACCTCCGCAACGTGCCCCGGCCCTGAGGTCCTGAGGTCTCACTCCTGGGGGTGGAACCCGGGGTCCACTGGGCGCAGCCCCGTCATGCCGTGCCCGGGAAGACGCCGGCGCCCCAGAAAGCTGTGGGGCCCGAGGTACCGACAGACGGAGTGCTCGCTCATGCCCCTGTATTCCCCATCGCGCCGGGCCGGGCGCATCGCCGCGGCGGCCGGAGCCGCGGCCCTCGCGCTCGTCGTGAGCCTGCCCGGAGCGGCGACCGCCGCCCCCGGCGATCTGGACCCCACGTTCAGCGGCGACGGCAAGGTCATCACCGACACGGCCGCCGTCGAGGACAGCCGGGACGTCGTGGTCCAGCCGGACGGCAAGATCGTCACGCTCGGCATCGGCTTCGACTTCGACGGACCCAACGACTTCGTCCTGGTGCGCTACAACGCCGACGGCAGCCTGGACACGACCTTCGGCGGCGGCGACGGCATCGTCTTCACCGACTTCGGCGGATTCACCGACGACGAGGCCCACGCCCTGACCCTGGCGGGCCCCGGCAAGATCGTCGCGGTGGGCCGGAGCGACACCGCCGAAGGCCGGCCCCAGCTCGCGGCGGCCCGTTACAACGCGGACGGCTCCCTGGACACCACCTTCGACGGCGACGGCAAGGTCGTCACCAGCTTCGGGGAGACCGTCCCCACCGTCGGCAACGCGGTGATGATGGGACTCGACGACAACATCCTCATCGGCGGGTCCTTCGGCGGCGACGCGATGGTGACCCGCCTCACCCCCTCCGGCGGCCTGGACATCTTCGGCGAGGACAACTCGGGCAAGGCCGTCTTCCCCTTCGAGGGCGGCGACTCGGCGATCCACGACCTGACGGTCTACGGCGGCGGAACGATCGTCGCGGCCGGTTCCAGCCCGGCCGGATTCGGGCTGGTACGCCTCTACATGGAGTACGGCGGGATTGACGCGACCTTCGGCGACAACGGCCTGGTGTCCACCCCGTTCGGCACCTCGGTCCAGGGCGTGGAGCTCGCGGCCGGTGGCAAGATCGTCGCCGCGGGGACCCAGGGGACCGGTGTCGGCTCCGAGTTCGCGGTGGCCCGCTACGACGGGAACGGCGACCTGGACCCGACCTTCGGCGGGGACGGCACGGTGACCACCGGCTTCGGCGGAGTCGGTGCGACGGGGCACGACATGGCGCTGCAGGAGGACGACAGGATCGTCGTCGCGGGCGTGGCCAACGGCGACTTCGCACTCGCCCGCTTCGACACCGACGGCTCCCTGGACACCGACTTCGGCGGCGACGGCCGGGTGACCACCGACTTCGAGGGCAACTGGGACGAGGGGCGCGCGGTGGCCCTGCAGTCCGACGGCAGGATCGTCGTCGCCGGCAACGGCAGCGACAACCACGCGGTGGCCCGTTACTCGATCAGCGGCACGCCCGCGCCACCCACCGCGGACCTGTCGGTCACCAAGACCGGACCCGCCACCATCAGCATCGGTGACCAGGCCACGTACACGATCCGGGTGACCAACACGAGCACCACCACCAACGCCACCGCGGTCTCCGTCTCGGACACCCTCACCGGCGCCTCGGGCACTCTCCTGTCGGCCACGCCGAGCCAGGGCGGCCCCTGCACCGTGACCGCCACCACCATGAACTGCGGCCTGGGCACCATCGCCCCGGGCGCCTCCGCCACCGTCACGGTGGTCGCCGAACCCCGGGCCACCGGCACCCTGACCGACCGGGTGACGGCGGCAGCGGTCGAGACCGACCCGGTTCAGGCCGACAACAGCGCCACCGCGACCACCACGGTGAACAACGCCCGTGGCTGCACGATCATCGGCAGGAGCTTCGGCGAGACGCTCAACGGCACCTTCGGCAACGACGTGATCTGCGCTCTCAGCGGCAGCGACACCGTCAACGGAGGCGGCGGCAACGACACGGTCCACGCCGGTCCCGGCAACGACGTGGTCAACGGTGGCAACGGCAGCGACCGGCTGATCGGCCAGAGCGGCAACGACCGCCTCAACGGCGACTCGGGCAACGACAACCTCGACACCCGGGACGGCGTCACCGGCAACGACCAGGCCTTCGGGGGCTTCGGCTTCGACACCTGCCTGACCGACGCCGGCGACACCCGCAACAGCTGCCCGTAGGACATCCCGTCCGTTCGGTGACACTCCGGCATGAATGCGCGACGGTCGGTGGGGCATGCATCCCCGTGAGCCTGTTCGAGGAGTGTCGTTCCGACATGTGGGTGGGGGTTATGGCCGGCGAGGCGAGACAGCCGACTCAACTGCTCAGGAAGGTGGGATGCGCGGATCTCACCGCGGTGCCGGAGGTGCGCCATGCGTTGCGCGAGATGTTGCGGAGATGGGGCGGACCGGGCGCCTCCGACGTCGCCGAGCTGCTCACCAGTGAGCTGGTCACCAATGCGCTGATCCACACGGACCACGGCGCGGTCGTCACCGCGACCGTCGTCCCCGAGAGCCTCCGCGTCGAAGTGCGCGACTTCGTCTCCGGTCTGTCCGAGCCGTACGCACCGGCCGCCGACGACGGTACGCACGGCAGAGGCTTGGTGCTGGTCCAGGAACTGGCCGACTCCTGGGGGGTGGAGGACCACGGCGTCGGCAAGGTGGTGTGGTTCGAACTGAACGGCGGGGCCGCCTGAAAGCCGGCCCCGCCGTTCAGTGTTGTCCTGCTGATCTCAGCCGAACTGCTGCTCGAGGTCCTTGAGTTTGCGCTCGAGGGAGTCGAGTCGAGGCAGCGTCTGGGTGTCGTCCTCGGCGGTGAGATCCACCGTCCGCGGCTCAGTACCCTTCACGGCCTGGAGGGAGGGCCGGTGTCGAAGCGGCAGTTGTCCGGGGTCCGCTATGGCCGGCTCCGCGACGGGCGTCCCCGCGGACGTCGTCGCGGAGCCCGCCGATCCCATGGAGCCCGTGCCGGAGGTCAGGGCCGGCAACTCGACCTGACGACCACCGCCCCGGCCGAGCCCGAAGGTCCGGTGCTGTCGGTTGATCGCCTTGAGTCTGGCCCGGCCGAGCTTCTCCTGCTCGCGCCGGCGCAGCCGGTTCTGCTGCTTCTCCCGCCTGTCCTCACGGACCTCGTCGACCGCCTCGTCCAGCGTCGATACGCCTTCGAGCAGCATCAGTGACCAGGCGCCGAAGGTCTCTCTGGGCGCCCTCAGCCACCGTACGACCCGGATCTGCGGCAGCGGGCGGGGCACCAGGCCCTGCTCGCGCAGCGCCGCCCGGCGGGTCTGCTTGAGGGCCCGGTCGAAGAGGACCGCCGCCGAGAGGGACATGCCCGCGAAGAACTGCGGGGCGCCCGCGTGGCCCAGACCCCGGGGCGCGTGCACCCAGTTGAACCAGGCCGCCGCGCCGGCGAACGTCCACACGAGGAGACGCGAGCCGAGGGCCGCGTCACCATGGCTCGCCTCGCGCACAGCGAGAACCGAGCAGAACATGGCCGCGCCGTCGAGGCCGAAGGGGACGAGGTACTCCCAGCCCCCGGTGAGGTTGAGGTTCTGTCGGCCGAAGCCGACGAGCCCGTGGAACGAAAGTGCGGCGGCGACCGCCGCACAGCAGAAGAGCAGTACGTAGGAGGCGGTTCCGTAGATCGCTTCCTTGCGTCTGCGGCGTTCCTCGCTGCGCTCCCAGGAGTCCTCGGCCGCGGCCTGGTCACCGGCGCGCTTGCCGCGCGCGAGCACCGCCACCGCCGTCAGGACTCCGGCCACCATGACGCCACCCGGAAGCAGCCAGTCCAGCGATATGTCGGTCAGTCTCATGCGGTGTCCCTTGCATCGCAGTAGGGCCTTTCGGGCGCCCATACTGGCCGACCCCGAAGGGCCGACAAGGGGTTTCGCGGCAAGAGCACGCCATTGAGGTCGCACAGCATACGAATAGGTGCGATCTGATCGAACGGCCAGGCGGGTCAAGGGAGTTGCGTTCGATTTACGCCACCCGAGCGGGTGGCGTAATCCGGTGGGGACGTCAGGCGGTCGCGGCCAGCCGGCGGACCCGCTCGGCATCGCACGTGCGCGGACACGTCAGACAGGTGTCCTCGGGGCGCAGGGTGTAGAAGAAGCAGCACGTCGCCCGGTCCCGGGTGGAGCGGGCCGTTCCGTCGGCGTCCACGGAGCCGGGCAGCTCGCGGAAGCCCGCGGCCCCCGCGTACGGCTTGGCCGTGCCGGGCATCAACAGCTCCAGCTCGCGCATCCCGCGCTCCTCCTCGCCGAGCAGCGCCGCGATGTACCAGAGGCCCTCGACGATCTCGTCCGTCGCCATCCCCCACAGCGCCCGCCTGCCGCGCCGCATGCGGGGTCCGAAGCCGGCCAGGACGTCCTCGAAGTGCTCGGCGAGCGAGGCGCGGACCTCGCCGCGCAGCGCCTCCTCGTCAGGGACGACCCGGGCGCCGGGCAGCCCGGCGGCGGGGTCGCCGGGCAGGCAGGCGAACTCCTCGATGCGGACGGTCATCCGACCCAGGGCTCGCTGGAAGGCGACGTTCCGCGCGGGCAACCGGGGGACCCTGCGGTGCAGGAACCAGGGAACCGTGACCAGGAGGCAGGCGGGCCAGGCGTACCGGTGCAGTCCGAAGCTGGCGACCACGTCGGCGCGGGCCTGCTGCCCGTAGTCGCGCAGCACCTGGGCGTTGTCCCAGGCCAGGAAGGCGTCGAGCGCGGCGCCCCCCGCCGCCAGCTCGTCGGCCCCGACCCAGCCGCCGCCGCGCGGTTGCCTCTCGCCGTGACCCAGCTCCTCTATCCGCAGGCCGGAGAACACCTCGCCGAGGCGGGCGTACGAAGCCGCGACGGGCGAGGTGGGGGCAGCTGGAAGCAGAGCGGGGACGGCCATACGGGACCACCGAATCGCGATCGTTAGCAGGTTAGCCTTACCTTACCCGATGCGATCGATGTTTGCCCCTCCCAACTGGGGGGCACGCCCCCCAGACCCCCTGTCCCCGGCGTTTCGCCTATGGTGCACGGGGGGCCTCGCCATCGCGAGCCAGGCCCGGCACGACCCCGCAGGAGGACCCGGGTGGAGCAGGGCAGAGCGCGCGAGCGGGCGCACCAGGAGCCGTATCCGCTGTTCGGTGACGCCGTACGGGTCCCCGAGCAGGCCCGAGGCGGCGCTGCGGCGCCCCCTCCGTCCCCGCAGGCCCGTGGCGAGCACACCCACAGCGAGCCGCCCGCCCCCCGCACCGTCCAGCGGCACTCCGTGCGGGGCCAGATCCTCCAAGCCCTGCGCACCGCCCTCGTCGGCGGCGAACTGGTCCCGGGCGAGGTCTACTCCGCCCCCGTCCTCGCCGAACGCTTCGGCGTCTCGGCGACCCCCGTGCGCGAGGCGATGCAGCAGCTGGCGACCGAAGGCGCCGTCGAGGTGGTCCCGAACCGCGGGTTCCGCGTCACCGAACGCACCCCGCGCGAGCTCGCCGAGCTCGCCGAGGTCCGCGCGCTCATCGAGATCCCGGTCATGCTGAGGCTGGCCCGTACGATCCCGGCCGCCCGCTGGGCCGAGCTCCGCCCCCTCGCCGAGGCCACGTCGGCCGCCGCCGCCCGCGGTGACCGCGCCCACTACGCCGAGGCCGACCGCGCCTTCCACCGCGCGGTCCTCTCCCTCGCCGGCAACGAACAGCTCCTCGCCGTCGCGGACGACCTCCACCGCCGCTCCCAGTGGCCCCTGGTGAGCGCTCCGGCGACCCGCCACGGTGAACTGGTCGCGGACGCGGCGGAGCACACCGCCCTCCTCGACGCGCTCATCGCCCAGGATCTGACCGTCGTGCAATCACTCGTACGGGAGCACTTCACCGGATCGGCGGGCTGACGACTAAGGTCGTTGCCGTCAGCCCGCTCGCACAGCGCCGTCCGTGAGGTGTCCCATGCCGTCCGCGACTCCGTCCCCGGTATGGGGATGGTGCCCGTGACCGGATCCGCCCGCGGGGAGCGCCCCGCCGCCGGTACGGAAGCCCAGGCGGCGGCCCTGCTCGGCTGGCTCACCGACCCGGACGCGCCCCGCCTCTGCCTGGTCACCGGTGACCCCGGCCAGGGCAAGTCCGCGCTGCTCTCCTGGCTCACCGCCCACGGCGGTCGGCCGGGCGGCAGGTCCGGTGGCCGGTCGGGGGCGCGCCGCAGGCGTTCGGCGCGCGAACTGATCCCGCTCGCCGGGCAGAGCGCGCTCGGCACGGCCTGGACGATCGCGAACCGCCTCGGCGTCGTGGCCAGGACACCGGGCGAACTGGTCCAGGTCCTCGCCACCACCGAAGCCCGCCGCGCGGTCCTCGTCCTGACGGATCTGCACGCCGCCGCAGAGCCGGAGGAGATCGCCGAACTGATCGCGGAACTCGTCGGGTTGGGCCGGATCCGGCTCGTCGTCGAGGTCTGTGCGGGCACCCCCGGCCACGCTCTCCTCGCCGCCCACCGCGCCACGGTGGTCGAACTGACGGAGGAGCCGGGCGGGGAGGGCGAGCAGCGCCCCGTCCGCAGGGCCGGCCGGGTGGGGGTCGACAGGACGGGTCCGGTGGGGGTCGACCTCGCCGACCCCGTCGCCGTGTGCGCGGCCGACCCGCTGCTCGTCACCGCAGGCTACGTGAGCGGGGCCGCCGACGACCACGGCGGTCTGCGCTCCGCCTGGCTGCGTGCCGGACAGTCCCTCTGTCGCGACCAGGAGCCAACCGACCGCGCCCTGGTCCTGCTCGGTGCTCTGGGGGACAGCGCCGACCCGCGGCTCCGGCCCGCCCTGCGGCAACTCGCCGCCGACGCACCGTGGCGCGTGCGGTGGACCCGCGTACGAGGGGACCTGACCCCGCCCTGGCCGGGTCCCGTCACCGCGCTCGGGACGGTCGGCGACGGTCTGCTCGTCGCGGGCCCCACCGACGCCGTACACGTGCTGGACGGGGTCGGCGCGGTCCCCGTGGGCGAGCCGTTCACCAGCCCCGCCCGCCGGATCAAGGCGCTCGCGCCCGCGCCGGACGGCACGGTCCTGCTCCTGGACGAACGGGGCCGGCTGCACACGGTGCGTGGGCCGGGGCCGCGCCCGCCGTACCTGGAGCGGCTGACCGCGGCCGTCACGGCGACCCTGACCCGGCACCCGGGCACGGCGCTCGCCGCGATCAGCGGGTCCGTGGTGGTCGGGGACCGGCTCGGCTCCGTGCACGCCTTCGGCCTGACGGGCATTCACCAGGCCGCGCTGCACAGCGGACGCGTCACCGCGGTCACCGCCGTCGAGGCGCCCCCCACTCCCTTCCTCTGCAGCGGCGGCCTCGACGGCACGGTCCGGCTCTGGACCCCCGGCCAGGACCCTCACCCGGAGCCGGTCGCCGAACGCCCCTGTCCGGTCGTGGCGTTGCACGCCGCACCGACCCCCAAGGGCCCGTCACTCGCGATCGCCTGGGCCGACGGCCTCGTGGAACTCCGCCATCTCGACACGAAGGAGCGCCTGTCCTTCCGCCCCGGACCACCGGTCCGTGCGGTGGCGGTCACCCCCGACGGGGGAGTGGCCGTGGGCATGGACGAGGCGCTCCTCTGCCTGGACGAGGCACACCGTCACCTGGAGTGAAGCTCCGTCATGTCGCCGGTTGGGGCGACAGTTGGGCCGCGAGCCAGGTCGGTACACCACCCAGGAGACGGAAGAGCCGTCCCGCCTCGGCCCGCAGGCGGCCCGCCTCCGGCTCCGTCTCCGTGTCCGCGAGGGCGGTCAGGGCCGGGGCCGTGCCCACCAGGAAACCGAGCTCCTCGCGGATCCGCAGCGACTCGGCGAAACCATGCCGCGCCTCCGCCAACTCGCCCTCGCGCAGGGCGATTCCGGCCAGATGGCGCCAGGTGGAGGAGACGAGCAGGGTGTCACCCCGGTCCGTCGCGCCCGCGTGGGCGCGACGGAAGGCGGCGCGGGCCGCCTCGGGCGAGTCCCCGAGGTTCTGGGCGATCAGCCCGCGCCGGAAGTCGAGCAGCGGACGCCCTTCGGCGGAGGGCCCGATCAGCGCGGCCGCGCGGCCGAGCGCCGCCGTGGCCTCGTCCGCCCGGTCCCGTACGCCGAGCAGCGTCGACGCGTAGGCGAGATAGCCGCGTTCGCACGCCGCCGCTCCACGCTCCTCGTCGCTCTGCGCCACCGCCTCGGCCGCCCGCAGCGCTTCCTCCGCCTCGGCCCAGCCCTTCTCGGTGTACAGGCAGCGCTCGATCAGCAGGGCCGCCCTCTCCAGCGCCGCCGCCGGTTCGGCCGCGCGCGGTGCGAGCAGAGCGGCGGCGTCCGTCCAACAGCCGCGTGAACGGAGCCGCCATATGGCGGTTTCCATGGGGGTCTTCCTGCCGTAGGCAGGGGACGGATCGTCGCCACCCGTTGTTTCGGAACCAGACATGGCGGTGTCCGCCACATTGCCCTCCCCGAGCGCGCCATTGAGCTGTTGAGTTCAGGCCCGCATCTCAACACGAACGGGTGCGCCTGGCCAAGGGGTCAGGTGAATCATTTCACAAGAGCTGGGGGTTGACCGGAATGCGGACGCGGCCCACCGGGTCGCGCTCAGCGGCCGATCCGATCGGCCTGTGCCCCGTCTCCTGGCGCGATCAGGGCGAGATGCCCTCCGTCGTCGAGAGGGGTCGGCACCTTCAGTACGGCCAGTTCCCGGGTTCCCTCGAAGAGATGAACCTCCCCGTGACCGCCCCGGCTGACGGCGGTGTACTCCACGCCCGGCGAGGCCGCGATCGCGCGCCGCTGCACGCCGTCCCAGGGGGTGCCGCCGGGACGTGGCGCGCCGTCCATCGGGGGCAGCGGCCGCCGCGCCGCGATCCGGGGTGCGGAGCCAGAGGGATCGAGCAGGATCAGCTCGTCGCCGTCGGGGTGGACCCGCGCGTACGCGACATGGGTGGCGGTGACCGCGAGCCGGAAGACCAGGCCCGGGCCGAGCGGAACCCGTCCCGTACGGCCGGACCCGAGGTGGTGGAACCAGGCGTCGTTGGTCCACTCCGGCCACCGCCCGGGGTCGGCCGGGCCGCCCCGCACACAGGACCAGAGCGTGCGCCGGACCGGGTCGAGCCGCAGGTAGTAGCCCCGGCCGGGGCCCGCCCAGTCGAGCGGTTCCTCGACGACGAGCCGGCTGCCCTCGCGCCGCGCGCGGTGCACGCCGGAGCCGGCCGCCGCGAACAGCCGTCCGCTGTGCGGGTCGAGGGCGTCGCCGTGCCCGTCGTGATCGGGCAGCGGCAGCTCGTGCGCGGGGTCGACGGGCGGGCAGGCGGGAGGAGCGCCGAGCAGGGTGTCCCACGTGTACGCGGTGAGGGTGCCGGGTTCGCGGTGACGCAGGACGACCAGCGGGTCCTCGTCACCTGGTTGCGTGGCACCCGGCTCGTCGAGGGGTGCGATGCCCGGTGCGCCGACTCGCGGGTCACCGGGCTCGTCGAGCAGGGCGACCCCCGGCTCGCCGACCCGGGTGCGGATCCGGACGGAGCGGGGGCGTCCGGGGCGCAGGTCGATCACGGTGAGGAGGTCGCTCCACGGTTCCCAGTTCCGGCCGAGACCGGTGGTCACGGCCAGGAGCCGGCCGGTGGCGTCGGCCGCGAGGTGCTCGGCGGGGGAGGCCACGGGGGCGGTCGTCTCGACGAGCGGTCGGCCGGCCTCGGGGCCGTAGGGGTCGAGCACCACCAGCTCGCCCGCCAGATCGTCGACGAAGGCGACGCGGCCGCCTGGCAGGGCGAGGAACCCGGCGTGCTCGGCGAGGTGGCGACCCTCGAGCACCGCCCTCTCCTCGCCGCTGGGCAGGTCCAACACCCGTACGGATCCGGCGACTTGGTCGGCGACGAGGAGGCGGGGAGGCAGAGACACGGCGGGCTCCGGTGGGCTGGGCGGCATTCGTCTTATTGGTAATGATTATCATGTGACACGCTGTGGGGGTTGCGGGTCGGCCCGGGGGTGCCCGCTGCACCTCTCTGTCGCCACCCCGGGATGAAACGGAACCGAGGGACATATGTCGCGCAGAATGCTGCGAAAGGCGCGCCGCCTCGCGGCCGCGGCGGTCATGGGGGCGCTGCTTGCCGGCTGCGGAACGACCGGCGGGGACGCGAAGGACGCGGGGAAGGGGGGCGCGGGGGCCGGCCCGACGACCGATGTGACCGTGCGGCCCATCACCGCCGCGCGGACCGTCACCGACGCCAAGGGCGTCACCGTCACGACCGCGGCCCCGCCGAAGCGGATCGTGTGCCTCGTCGCCCTGTGCGACGACATGCTGGCCGAACTCGGCATCGTCCCGGCCGCCACCAACTCGGCTCTCCTCGCCCACGAGAAGTTCCTCGGCAAGGAGAAGGCGGCGAAGGTGCCCGTCGTCCCCGGCGGCTTCCTCAGTCCCGAGACCGAGGCGATCCTCTCGTACGAGCCCGACCTGGTGATCGGCCTGGGCGACACCCACGGAAAGCTCGCCCCCGCACTCAAGGGTGCCACCGTCTTCTGGCCCGTCCAGCCCGGCAACTGGCAGGACAGCGTGGGCTATCTGCGCGACCTCGCCGCGCTCACCGGCCGTACGAAGCAGGGCGAGGCGGCCGAGAAGGCCTTCCGGACCAAGCTCGCCGCGGCGGAGGAGTCGCGCAGCGACAAGACCGCGCTGATCATCTTCGGCAGCGACGAGAACTTCGGCGTCGCCACCCCCGGCAACGACGTCACCGCCGGACTGATGCCCGAGGTCGCCGACTACCCGTGGAAGAGCCGAGGCGTCGAAGGGACGTACAGCATGGAAGAGATCCTCGCGCGCGACGTCGACGTCCTCTTCGTCGAGACGCTCTCCTTCGGCGGCCCGGCCGCGCCCGGGCAGCGGCTCTCCGACAAGCTCGCCAAGAACCCGCTCTGGTCCAAGATCCCGGCGGTGAAGAACGGCCGCGTCCACGAGGTCGACGCCGAGGTGTGGGCCAAGGGGCGCGGCACACGGTCGCTGGGCATCGTCCTCGACGAGGCGACGGCCGCGCTGCGGTGAGTTCCCTGCCGGTACGTCAACTCTGCGGCGGGGCCGTGGTCCTGGCCGGAGCAGTGGCCTGCGCGCTGCTCCTGCCGCGCCTCGGGGACCTCGGCGACCTCGGCGACGAGACCGGGACCGCCCGGGTGATCCTCACCGAACTGCGCCTGCCCAGACTGGTCCTGGCCCTCGTCGCCGGGGCCTGTCTGGGCGCCGCGGGTCTCGTCCTCCAAGAGGCGCTGCGCAACCCGCTCGCCGTACCGGAGATGCTCGGCGTCTCCGGCGGCGCCGCGCTCGGAGTCGCCGCCCCGCTCGTCCTCGCCCTGCCGGTCCCGCTCGCCGTACAGCCGCTGCTCGCCCTGGCGGGCGCGGCGTTCGGCGGCCTTCTCACGCTGCTCGCCGCCGGGTTCGGCCGCAGTCCCAGCGCCGTCCTGCTGACCGGCGCGGCCGTCGCGGCGGCGCTCCAGGCGGCGCTGCTCGTCCTGATGGTCCTCGCCGACCAGCTCGACCTGCAGATCGTCTACCGCTATCTGCTCGGCAGCCTCTCCGCCCGTACCTGGGACGACGTCACCGGCCTGTGGCCCTGGCTCGCGGCGGCGCTGCCCGCGCTGGTGCTGTGCGCACCGGTCCTCGGGGTGCTGCGGCTCGGCGACGACGACGCACGCGCCCTCGGGGTCCGGGTGCGGCGCGCCCGCCTCGCGGCGTTGGGTCTCGCCGTCCTTCTCATCGCCCCGGTCGTCGCGGTCTGCGGACCGATCGCCTGGGTCGGCTTCCTCGCCCCGCACCTCGCCCGCCGCCTCCGCCCGGAGGCCGGAGCGGTGACCTGGCTGCCCTGGTCGGCCGCGCTCGGTGCCCTGATCGTCCTCTGCGCCGATCAGCCCGCCCGCCTCTTCCTGGCCCCGATCGAAACCCCGGTCGGCGCTTGGACGGCCCTCCTGGGCGTACCGGCCGGCGTCGTACTCCTGCGGAAGGCGGCGAAGCGATGACGGCGGCGCACGGAGAGAACCGGGCATCGGCCGGCGACGCGCCGGGCCGGGGCGCGGCACCCGCACCGGGCCCGGCTCCCCGGACCCGCTCTGGGACCCCGGCCGAGCGGGTTGGTCGGGGCTCGGGCGGGGCGCCGGGGCGCGTTCGGCGGGTGCCGGTGGGGGTGTTGTTCGCGGTGCTGATCGTCGCCCTCGGCCTCGTCGTGGTCGCCGGGCTGGTGGCCGGGCGGGCCGTCGGGGGCGCCGCGGTGGTCGACGTCCTGCGGGGCGGCGGCGATCCGCTCGCGCGGCACGTGGTCCTCCAACTCCGGCTTCCCAGAACCCTGGTGGCGCTGACCGCCGGTGCCTGCCTGGGGCTCGCGGGGCTCGTCCTTCAGTCGGCGCTGCGCAACCCGCTGGCCGGACCCGAGGTCACCGGTGTGACCCCGGGCGCCGTGCTCGGCGCGGTGGCCGCGACCGGACTCGGGCTCGCGGGGTGGGAGTCCCCGATGGCCGTGGTCCTGGCCGCCTGCGCGGGCGGCTTCACCGGCGCCGGACTGCTCTGGCTGCTGGCGGGCCGCGACCGGGGCGACCCGGCGCAGACGGCCGTCCACGGCGTGCTGGTGTCGGCGGTCCTCTCCGGGCTGACCGCCATGGTCCTGCTCGTCGCGCCCGGCGAACTGGGCAGCGTCGTGCAGTGGCTCGTCGGCTCCACCGAGGGCCGGGTCATGGAGCACTGGCGGCTCCTCTGGCCCTGGGCCGCGGTCTGGTCCGTGGCCGCCTGCCTGCTCGCCGCGCCGCTGACCCTGCTGCGCTGCGGCGACGAACAGGCCGCGGCGGCCGGACTGCGCACCGGCCGCGCCCGGCTCGCCGCGCTCGCCTGCGCGGTCGCGCTGACCGCGGGCGCCGTCGCGGTGGTCGGCGCGCTCGGCTTCGTGGGGCTGCTCGTCCCGCACCTGGCCCTTGCCCTGTTCGGGGCCGACCTGCGCCGGGCCCTGCCCGGCTCGGCCCTGCTGGGCGCGGTGGTCGTGGGCGGCGCGGATGCCGGCGCCCAGTGGCTCTCGCCCGTCCTCGCGGAGGCCTTGGAGACGGACCGGCTGAGCATTCCGACGGGCGCGCTGACGACGTGTGTGGGCGCGGCGCTGCTGCTGATCGTGGCCCGACGCGGAACGGAGGAGAAATGAGAAGGACCACGGAGTCGCTCGGGACACGGGCGGTGGAGGCGGGGAGCGAGGTGTCCCCGCCCCGCGTGGCCGGTACGAGTCCCGGTGCACCCGGCACGATCCGTACCGAGGGCCTACGGTTCGGCTACCCCGGCCGCGAGGTGCTGGCCGGGATCGATCTGACCGTGGACGCCGGCGAGTCGGTCGCCCTCGTGGGGCTCAACGGCTGTGGCAAGTCCACCCTGTTGCGGCTCTGCGCCGGGCTGCTGCGGCCCGGCGAGGGGCGGGTGCTGCTCGACGGCGTCGACCTGTCGCGGCTCTCCCGGCGCGCGGCCGCCCGCCGGGTGGCGATCCTGCACCAATCCGCGCCGCCCGTACCCGGTATGACGGTCCGTCGACTTGTGCAGCAAGGGCGGTACGCCGCACGTGGCCCGCTCGGGATGCTCCGCGACGGGGACGACGCCGTCTGCGCGCGGGCGATGGCCGACGTGGGCGTCGAGGCGTGGGCCGACCGGCCGGTGGACGACCTCTCGGGCGGTGAGCGGCAGCGCGTACGGCTGGCGATGGCCCTGGCCCAGGACACCCGCGTCCTGCTCCTCGACGAGCCGACCACGTACCTGGATCTGCGACACCAACTGGAGGTCATGCGGACGGTGGTGCGGCTGCGCGAGGAGCGGGGGCTGACGGTGGTGATGGTGCTTCACGACCTCGGCCACGCGGCCCGGTTCGCCGATCGGATCGTCGCCCTGCGGGAAGGTCGCGTCGCCGCCGACGGCCGGCCGGAGGACGTCGTCACCCCGCGCCTCCTGGCCGACGTGCTCGGAGTGGCGGGCCGGGTGGGCCGTGATCCGGAGGGCGGCTGGCCCGTGTGTTACCCGGATCACCCTCTGGATGCTCATGATGCTCTTGCGAAATGAAAATCATATTCATTAGTGTCTGTGGTGCGTCGCCGGTCCGGCGGCGTGACCATCCACGAATGGAGAGTCAACTCATGGAGCAGCACAAGGTGTTCAGCCCGATCGCGGAGCAGGGCCAGCTGGCCCACCTGTCCGCCACGCACTCCAACGCGCTGGTGGAGAACCCCTTCGAGGACGCCGTCGAGGCGGACACCGACTCGGACAACTGAGTCCGGCGTCCGGCCTCGTGCCGGACGCCCGCGGGCCCGCCCGGATCGCCTTCCCGGGCGGGCCCCACCCGTCTCCATCCGTCTCCACCCCTTCGCACCCGCTTCTGGAGGAACCCCCGTGACCACCGCGCGACTTGCCCCCGGTGTCGTCCTCGTCACCGTCCCCGGCCAGGGGCTCGCGGTGCGCACACCGGACGGGGAGTTCCTCCGCGTCGACACCGGGGCAGCCGCCCCCGAGGACGTCGTGGCCCGACTGACCGACGGCGGCAGGGGACCGGCCGCGCTCGACACCCTGGCCGCGGCCTTCGAGGAGGCCGGATACGCGGGGAAACCGACCGCGCCGCCGGAGCCTCCGCTCGCCGGGCGGACCGTGCTCCTCCTCGGCGACCCGCTGCTCACCGGTCCGCTCGCCCGGTGGGTGGCGGACGCCGGCGCCGACGTCCGCACCGGCACGCCCCAGGACCTCGGCGACGTCGCCGGGGACCCGAGGGCCGCGGTCGTCTGGTGCCTGGACGGCCCCGTCCCCGAAGGCCTGTGGGACGAGGCCGACCGCCTGCCGTCCCAGGGCACGGCCTGGCTGCGCTGCCACCGCGAGGGTGCCCAGGTGTGGCTGGAGCCGCCGGCCTGCGGGCTGGGCGACGTCACCTCGCACGACATACGGCTCCGCCGCCTCGCAGCGACCCCGGCGCACCGCGAACTCACCGCGTACTGGCAGGGCCAGTACGCGGCTGCCTCCGACCCCGGTCATCAGGCGGCCTCCGCCGCCCTCACCGCGGCCCTCGTCACCGCCGACCTCCTCGCCTGGGCGACGGACCCCGACGGCCCCCGCTTCCGGGCCGTGCGCCGCACCCTGCGCCGAATCGACCTGCGCACGCTCACGGTCACCGACCACCGCGTCCTGCCGGTCCCGCCGGTGGCGCGGATCGCGCCGGTCCCGCCGGTGACAACAGACACGCCGGTCCCGCAGGTCGCGGGAATCGCCGTGCCGGACGGCGCTTCGCGCACGCCAAGTGCCACGGATCCCCAGGGCGTTCGATGAGGACCCTGCTCATCGACGGCCTCGCCACCGACCTCTGCCTCCCGGACGGCGCGGGCCCCCACCCCGCCGTCCTCCTCCGCACCCCCTACGACCGGCGCCGCCACCGCGCCGAGCTGCGCGCCTGGGCGGCCCGCGGGTTCGCCGCCGTCGGGCAGGACGTCCGGGGGCGGCACGCCTCCGCGTCCGCCGGCGCCTGGCATCCGTACCGCTCCGAAGCGGCGGACGGCGCCGCGGCGCTTGCCTGGATCCGCGGGCAGGAGTGGAGCGACGGACGCGTGGTGGCCGTCGGGGCCTCGTACGCGGCCCACTGCGCCCTCGCCCCGCTGCCGGCCGGGGACGGGCACGGCCCGCACCCCGGTCCCGACGCCGTCATCGCCGCCGTACCCGCCCTCGGCGGTGGCGAAGTGGCGCGCGAGGCGACCGGGGTGGAGAGGTTGGCGGCCCGCGCCGGATGGTGGCTGGCGCACGGCGACCGCCCCGACTCCGACGACCAGGCCCTCGAACAGGCCCTGCGGGACACCCCCGACCTGCTCGACCGGCTCCCCGTCGCGCGGATCCTCCCGCTCGCCTCCTGGCCCGGCGTGTGGGCCGCGTCGCGCGACGAGGACCTGTGGAAGCGGGCCGCCTCCGCCCGCGTACCGCTGCTCGCCGTCGGCGGCAGCCGCGACCCCTTCGCCGACGACACCGTCCGCCTCTGGCGCTCGTGGGGCGCACCCGCACGGCTCCTCCTCGGCCCCTGGGGACACGGCCTGACGGCCACCCCCGCACCCGAGGCCCGCCCCGAACACCGTCTGGACCTCGGCTCCTTGTACGCCCGCTGGGCCAGGGCGGCGCTGGCCGGCACCCTGCACGGCCGGAGCGGCGCGATCGCGCTCGGCGGCAGCGCCCACTGGTGCGCCGCCGCCGACGCGGAGTCCGCGCACCCCGTCCCGTACCGCTTCGGACACAGCGCGGGCCTGCGGCTCGTGCACGGCGCCGAGTTCGTCGCCGATCCGCTGCGGCCGGTGCGCTCCGACCGCCTCGACATCGACGAGCACGGCGCGCCCGACCGCTGTCTGCTCGTCACCCCGCCGCTCCCGCGCCCCCTCGACCTGCTCGGCGACGCCGACGTACGGCTCGTCGCCGCGGCCGAGGGGCGGAGCGCCGACTGGGCGGTGCGGCTCGTCGCCCTCCACCCCGACGGGCGCGCCGAACCGCTCGCCACCGGCATCGTCCGAGCCGCCCACGAAGGGTCGCGGGCACGGGAGGTGACGGTTCCTCTCGGGCACGTCGCACGCCGTTTGCCCGCCGGGGTCCGGCTCCGCGTCGAGGTCGCCGGACACCACTTCCCGGCCCACGCCCGCAATCCGCACACCGGCGAGGACCCCGTGACCGCGACACGGCTCCTGCCGTCCCTGCGGTCCGTGCGGACGGCCGGCAGCGTCCTGCTGCTGCCCGTCGTCCACCGCCCCGCAGCCACCGATCCCGTACAGGAGACACTCCGTTGACCCTCACCGGCGTACCGTCGCTCGACGCGCTCGTGGACCCCGTCTGCGGGCTCATACGGGGAGTCGAACCCGTTCCGCACCCCACCGGCGCCCCGCCCCGCTACACCGCGATGACCGCCGAGGTCTCCGACGCGCGCCGGTTCGGGGCCTGGCCCGCCGACCGGGTCTCGCTGGGCACCACCTTCGGCGATCCGCGGGGCGCGCGGCTCGCCGCCGTCGCCGAAGCCGTCGAGCGGTACTGCGGCAACCGGCTGCCGCCGCCCGGACACCCGGACGCGCCGCGCCGGGCGACCGCCGACGAACTCCGCGCCGAGGGACTGCGGTTGTACGGCCCCGGGGACCTGCCCTCGTACGCCTCCTGGCAGTACGAACGGCCCCGCTTCCCCTACGTGCCGCTCGGCCCCGACACCCCCACCCTCTGGGCCCGGGGCGCCGAGGACGGCCTGGAATGCTGGGTGCCGGTCGCCCTCAGCCATCTCAACTGGCGCCAGGGTGAGCTGTGTTCGCTTCCGCGGACCCATCACCTCAACTACGCGGGCATCGCCACCGGCCAGGGCTTCGACGACGCCGTCGAACGCGGGCTCCTCGAAGTCGTCGAGCGCGACGCGCTGGAGCTGTGGTGGCACCTCGACGGGCCCACGCGGGGCATCGACCCGCGCTCGGTGCCCGGACTCGACCGCGACCTCGAGGGCTGCGGTCTCGAGGTCCGGATCGTGGAGATGCCCTCCGAGTTCGCGCCGTGCGTCGCCGCGTGGGTGTACGACCCCGAACGCGGCATCCACGCCGCCGGGTTCGCCTGCCGCTACGACCCCGCGGAGGCCGCGCGCAAGGCGGTCCTGGAGGCGGTCCACACGTGGGTGTTCACCCAGGGCGCGGTGGACGCGGACGGCTGGGTCTTCCGTGCGGTCGAGGCGGGCATGTTCGCCCGCGGCCTGTACCTCGACCACCGGGCCGACCGGCGCTACCTGGACGCCGTCGGCGAGGACTTCGGCGCGGTACGGGACCTGGGCGCGCACGTCCAGGTCTGGCTGGACCCCCGGATGGCGTCGTACGCCCGCCGCTTCACGCACCCGGCGCTCGGCGTGGTCCCCGTCGACGAGATCCCGGCGGGCAGCCGGACCACGCTCGACGCCCGCCTCGCGGTCGGCGGCCACCGCCTGGTCACCGTCGACCTGACGACCGAGGACATCGCCGAGACCCCGCTGCGGGTGGCCCGGGTCCTGGTCTCCGGCCTCGTCCCCAACGCCCCTGCCGCCTTCGGCTACTTCGGCTGCGAACGCTTCGGCCGAGCGGCGATCGAACGAGGCTGGCGCACGACGCCACCGACTACCCCGCACGACTTCACCCTCGCGCCGCCGCCACACATGTGAGGACGGGGACGATGACCGATGCGCACATGGGCCCGAGGCCCGGGCCGGCCGGGCCGGCCGGTCTGCCCGTGCCGGGCGGGCCGCTCCGCGACGGGGAGCGCCCTCACCCCGCTGCGCCCGCCGACGGGCGGCCGGACGCCGGGTGGGGCTTTCGTCCCCGTGCCGCGGCCGACGCGGCGCCGGACCCCGGCCCGGCTTCCAGCGGGGCTGCGGCCTCCAAGGCCTCAGCGGGAGCGGTCCACGCGCCTCGCCCGGCGGGTGCATCGGATGTGCCTTCCGCGACTGGCCTGGTGGCGGCGGGGGCCGCGGGCTCCGCGCCCCGTGGACGGGGACCGGGTAGGGGTTCCCTGGTCTCGGGGGCGCTGGCGCTTGCACGGTCGGGGCGGGTGCCTGGGGACGACTTTGCGGCGGGGAGTGCTGTCACCGCCTGGTCCGGGGAGGCCTTGGCCGTGCCGGACGAACTGGATCGGTTGCTGCAAGCGTCACTCGCGGGCGGGCGGTTGCGGCCCGCCGCGTCGGCGGGGGGCCTGCACCCCGTGAACGCCCATCTCCTGGTGGGCCCGGGCCGGACGACCGCGCCCGGGCGGTACGCGTACGACCCGGCCCGCCACCGGCTCCACCCCCGCGGTGGCGCACCCGTCGCTGCCCCGCCCGGCGTGGTCGTCGTGCTGACGGTGACCGCTCGCCGTACCGTCTCGCACTACGGCCACCGCGCCTGGCCGTTGCTTCTCCTCGACACCGGCCATGCGCTCGCGGCGCTCGCCCTGGCCGGCGCGCAGGCGTACTGCGGGGACGCGGACGGGGCGCTCCTGGCCGCCGCCGCGGGCCTGACTGTCAGCTCCGGCGAGCCCGAACACGCCCTTGCGGCGGCCTGGTTGGGCCCCGGTGACCCGCCCGTCGGCAACCTCCTCGCGCCCTGGGCCGGGCACCGTCCCGGCACGGCGCCGCTGGGCACCAGCAGGTCGGCGCCCACCGTGCTGAGCGATGCCTGGGATGCGCTCGCGGAGGTCACGGAGCAGGCGGGGAAGGGGAGTTGGCGTCGCTTCCCCGGTGTGCCGACCGCTCCACCCCGTGCACAGCGCCGCAGCGCCGCCCCCGGCTTCCGCGGAGTACCCGACCGCGCGGAACTGGCCCGCCTTGTGCGTGCGGCCGAGGCGGCCGGACCCGAGGGCGTCCGCTGGTGCGTGGCCGTCGGCGGCCACGATCCGGCCGTCCTCGGCGGCCCCGAACTGCGCCCCCTGGCCACCGGTGACGCCCGCCCCACGTTCGCGCGATGGGCCGCGGGCCAGGCGTGGCTCGCCGAGGCCGGAGCCGTACTCCTCGCGTACGGCTGCCCCGACGACGCCCCGCCCGCTGCGATCCGCCGCACGCACCTCGGTGCCGGCTACGCCGTCGGCCTCACCCAAGTCCTCGCCGGCGAAGCGGGGTTGCTCTCCCGGCCGGTCGGCTCCTGGCAGTCCGCCGACCTCGGCGCCGCACTCGGCGACCCACCGAGACTCTCCCCGGTCCTCCACGCCCTGGCCCTCGGCCGCCGCCCGGAGGGGCGCCCCCAGGCACCGGCCCGTCCACCGTCCGACTCCGCCCAAGGAGCTCCGCCGTCATGATGCTCCACCCGGAGTTGGTCCGCGCCGTACGTCCGGCGCGCGGGACCCTCACCGTCGCCACCGCGCTGCTCGTCGCCGTCACGGTCACCCATCTCGCGCAGGCAGCCCTGCTCGCCTTCGCCCTCGCCCGCATCGCCCGCGGTACCGGCTCCACTGACGGTCTCGGCCCTCTCCTTGCCGGTGTGCTCGCCACCGTCGCCGTACGGGCCTGGCTCATGCGTCGGCAGCGTCAGGTCGCCGTGCGCGCCGGCGCCACCGTACGGACCGGGCTGCGCGACACGCTCCTCCAGCGGCTCGGGACCGTCGGAGCCACCCGGGAGGCGGACGCGCGAGCCGGGGCCGTACGGGCCACGCTCGTCGACGGCGTCGAGGGCGTCGACGCCTACGTGTCCCGGTACCTCCCCCAGCTCCTCGTCACCGTCGCCGTACCCCCCGTCCTGCTGCTCGCCGTCGCGTTCGTGGAGCCGTACGCGGCACTCGTCCTCGCCCCCGCCCTTCTTCTCGCGCTCTTCGCCCCTCGCTGGTGGGACCGGCTGCTCGCGCGGCGCGGGCAGGAGCACTGGGGTGCGTACGAGGCCCTGTCCGCCGACTACCTGGAGGCGCTCCAGGGCATGCCGGCCCTGCGCGCGGCCGGGGCCGTCGCCCGGACCCGGGCGCGTCTGGAGGCGCGGTCCGCGGAGCTGCACCGGGCGACGGTGGCCAAGCTGCGGGTCTCGTTGGTCGACACCGGCATCACCGATCTCGCCGTGCAGGGCGGCACGGTCGCCGCCGCGCTCGTGGCGTGCACCTCGGCCGCGTCGGGGCGGACGGCGGCGACCGGCACGTACCTCGTCCTGATGCTGGCCTCCGAGTGCTTCCGGCCGATCCGCGACCTGTCGCGAGAGTGGCACTCCGGATATCTCGGTGTCTCCGCCGCCGACGGCATCGCCGCGCTCCGGACCGCGACGGGCTCCGTGCCGGACACCGGGCGTACCGTCGCGGCCTGGGGCGAGGCGCCCGAGATCCGTTTCGAGGACGTCCGCCACACGCACCCGGGCGCGGCCGAACCCGCCCTGCGCGGCGTGACGTTCACCGCCCAGGCGGGCCGGACGACGGCGATCGTCGGACCGTCCGGCGCGGGCAAGTCCACGCTGCTGGGGCTGCTCCTGCGTCAGGGCGGGGACGCGGAGGGCGGCCGGATCACGGTCGGGGGCGCCGACCACACCTCGTACACGCTGGCCTCCCTGCGGCGCGGGATCGCGGTCGTCTCCCAGGAGACGTACCTCTTCCACGCCTCCGTCGCCGACAACCTCCGGCTGGCGCGGCCCGGCGCCACGGACGCGGAGCTGCGGGCGGCGGCGCGCGCCGCCGGGATCCACGAGGAGGTCCTCGCGCTTCCGGAGGGCTACGGGACGGTCGTCGGCGAGCGCGGCGCGACGCTCTCGGGCGGGCAGCGCCAACGGTTGGCGCTGGCACGGGCGTTGCTGGCCGATGCGCCGGTCCTCGTCCTCGACGAGGCGACCAGTGCCGTCGACGAACGCCGCGAGGCCCGCATCGGCCGCGCCCTGCGCGAAGCGGCGCGGGGCCGCACCTGCCTGGTCGTCGCGCACCGCCTCGCGTCGGTACGGGACGCGGACCGGATCGTCGTCCTGGACGGCGGCCGCGTCGACGCGATCGGCACGGACTCGGCCCTGCGCGCGCGGGACGGCCTGTACGCGCGGCTGGTGGCCGCGGGAAGCACGAAGGAGAAGGCGGCGTGAGGGACATGGACGGCGACATGGACGGCGACATGGCCGACGACGACATGGACGCGTACGGTCCGGCGGCCCCTGGCCCCGATCGGCCCGGGGAGCCGCCCACGACCGGCCGGCCGCCGTCGCCCGACACGAAGCCCGCCGCACCGGCCACGACCGAGCCCCCGGAGTCGGCGCGCGGGCAGGCCGTGCCGACCGGGCCCGACGGCCCGTCCCCGGCTGAGTCCGACGCCCCGCCCCGCGCCCTGCGCGCGCTTCTCCCTGTCCTTGGGGCGCATCGGGGGATGACCGGGCGGACCTTCTTCGCCGCGCTGGTCGATCAGGCCGCGCTCGTCGCGCTGGTCACGGTCGCCGCGCATACCGTCGGGGCCGGCGTCGTGGAAGGGGTGGTGCCCGGCGCCGGGACCGTGGTCGCTCTCGTCGGGCTCGTGTTGGTGCGGTCGCTCGCCACCTGGCGGGAGATGGACCTGTCGCACGACCTGGCCTATCGGGTGCTCGCCGAGCTGCGCGTCCGGGTCTTCGACGGGCTCTCCCGGAGCGCGCCCGCGCGGATCGCCGGGCGGCGCAGTGGGGATCTCGCGTCGGCCGCGCTCGGGGACGTGGAAGCCCTGGAGTTCTTCTACGCGCACGCCGTCGCCCAACTCCTCGCCTCCGGTTCGGTCTTCGCCACCGGGGCGGCCGTGCTCGGGGTCGTCGACCCGTGGCTGCTCGCCGCCGTGCTGCCGGCCGCCGGGCTCCTCGTCCTCGGGCCGCTCCTCGACGGGCGAGGCAGGGCGGCGCGCGGGGCGCGGACGCGCGAGGCCGCCGCGGCGCTGTCGGCGGAGACCGTGGAGACCGTCGACGGGCTGCGCGAGCTCCTCGCCTTCGGCGCCCTGGACCGCCGCCGAGCACGGCTGCGCGCGTACGGCCGGCGGCTGGGTGACGCCCAGCGCGCCGAGCACACCTGGGAGGCCGGCGCAGCCGCCGTCCGCGACCTGCTCGTGGTCGCGGCGGTCGTCGGCGTCGTCGCCGCGGCCGCGCACACCCTGAGCGGCCCGTGGGCACCGGCCGCCATGGCCCTGGCCCTGGGCTGTCTCGCGCCGGTCGCGGATTCGGCGGCCGCGTTGGGCCAAGCGGGTGGTCTTCGGGCGGCCGCCGCCCGCGTGGGCGCCGCGATCGGTGCCCGGGCGGGCGCCCCGGCGGCCGAGCGGCCCGTGCCGCTGCCGGACGGACCTCTGGGAGTACGGCTGCGGGGCGTCCGCTTCGACTACGGCGGTACGGACGTCCTCGCCGGGATCGACCTCGTCGTCCGCCCGGGGGAGACCGTGGCGCTGGTCGGGGCCTCGGGCGCCGGGAAATCGACCGTGGCCCATCTCCTCGCCCGCTTCTGGGACCCGCGGGAGGGCGTCGTGGAGATCGTCGGCGACCAGGCCGCCGATCGCGCCGTCGACGTACGGCGCCTCGCCGATGCCGACCTGCGCCGCGCCGTGGCCGTGGTCGGGCAGGACGCGCCGCTTTTCCACGGCACCCTCGCGGAGAACCTGCGGCTCGCGGCGCCCGACGCCCCGGACGAGCAGGTTCGGGAGGTGGCGGAGCTGTGCGGGGTCGGCCATCTGGTCTCCGGCCTCGCGGTCGGCGAGCGCGGCGCCACGCTCTCGGGCGGCCAGCGGGCCCGCGTCGCCCTGGGCCGCGCCCTGCTGGCCGAGCCCCGCATCCTCGTCCTCGACGAGACCACGGCGAACCTGGACGCCGCCGGGGAAGCCGACCTCGCCGCCGCCCTCGCCGCCGCGCCGGGCGCGGCGACCCGCACCACCGTCCTCATCGCCCACCGCCCCTCCACCATCCGCCGCGCCGACCGGATCGCCGTGCTGGACGGCGGCCGGGTGGTGGAAACGGGTACCTGGGAGCAGCTGACGGCTCAGGAAGGTCCCTTCAGGACGCTCCTGAGCCGTACCGGGCCCTGAGGGCCCCTGAGGCCGTGCCGTCGTACCGGCCGGGCCCTGAGCCGGGCCCTGAGCGGGCCTGAGCGGCCCCGAGCCGTACGTACCGGGCCCCGAGCCGCGTCAGGACATCCGTCAGGACATCCGCAGCGCCAGGAAGAAGTCCAGCTTGTCCTCCAGACGCGACAGGTCCCTCCCCGTCAGTTGCTCGATCCGTCCCACCCGGTAGCGCAGGGTGTTCACATGCAGGTGAAGTCGGGTCGCGCAGCGCGTCCAGGAGCCGTCGCAGTCGAGGAAGGCCTCCAGCGTGGGGATGAGCTCGGCGCGGTGGCGGCGGTCGTAGTCCCGCAGCGGGTCGAGCAGCCGGGCCGTGAAGGCGCGGCGGACGTCGTCCGGCACGAACGGCAGGAGCAGCACGTGCGAGGCGAGCTCGTGGTGGCCCGCGGCGCAGACGCGGCCGGGGCGGGCCGCGGCGACCCGCCGGGCGTGACGGGCCTCCTCCAGGGCCCCGCGCAGGCCCTCCGCCGAGTGGACGGCCGCGCTGACGCCCAGGGTGAGGCGGCCGTCGTCGGCGAGACCGGACGACAGGGGGTCCCGTACCGCCGCGAGCAGCGCGTCGGCGTGCAGCCCGATGCTGTTGGTGCCCTCGTCCTCGCTGTCGGGGAGCGGCCCGGCGGGCAGCGGGACCAGGGCGATGGCCTCGTCCCCGTGGTGCGCGACGGCGATCCGGTCCGCGGAGTCGGCGCCCACGGTCGCCGGGTCGACGAGGATCTCCTCCAGGAGCGCCTGGGCGACGGGACCGGTGTCCACGGCGCCCGCCCCGGCCTCCGGGTCCCATTCCACCCGGGCGACGACGACCTGCCAGTGCGGCGCGGTCCCCAGGCCGGGCAGCAGCACCGGGGCGGCGACCCGCAGGCGGGCGGCGATCTCCGCCGGGGCGGCGCCGGTCTGGACGAGTTCGAGGACCTCCTGCGCGAGCCGGCGCCGTACGGTGCGCGCCGCGTCCCGCCGGTCCCGCTCGACGGCGATGAGCTGGGTGACGCCCTGGAGCAGGTCGAGCCGGGCCGCCGGCCAGTCGCCCGCGTCGGCCTCGACGGCGAGCAGCCAGTCGGACAGGACGGTTTCCCGTACGTCCCGGGAGGCGGGCGCGGCCCCGCGCCCGGTGTTGCGGATCGGGAAGAGGGAGTAGGTGGTTCCGGCGGCGCTCAGGCGGTGCGGCCCGCGGCGTCCGGTCCGGGTGGCGGCCAGGTGCTCGCCGGCCAGCTTCGCCGCGAGCCCGGCGTCCAGCGGCTCCCCGGCGCCCGCGATCTGGCGGCCGGTGGGGGAGAGGACCCAGGCCCGGAGGTCGAGGTCGGAGCCGAGAAGATCGAGGACGACCTCGGGGCCGCCGCCCGCCGGGCCGGAGGTCATCAGCCGCCGGTGGCGGTCGACGACCGCCGCGAGGTCCCCGGCCCGCTCCCCGGAGACCTGTCGAACAACGTGCTCGGTAATCGTCGCGAAAGCAACGGACTCGTTCACCGCGAACAGTGGCAGTCGGTGGCGCAAACACGCCTGTACGAGATCGTCGGGGATGTCTCCGAGCTCAGCCTCGCCGGCGGCCAGCGCCGCCACCCCGGCGGACGCAAGGATTCGGACGAAGGGCTCGGCGTCCTCCGGGTCCCGCAGCCAGGCGAGGCCGGTGAGGACCAGCTCTCCACCGGACAGATACCGGCTGGGGTCCTTGAGGTCCGTCGTCATCACGCCACGGACGGTGCGGTCCAGCTCGTCCTCACCACCGAGCAGGCGCAGCCCCAGCGCGTCGGTTTCCAGCAGTGCGCGCAGCCGCATCTCGTTGCCGCCGTTCCTTCTCGTCCGTCGCGAAAACTGTCGCGTTGTCGTAGGTGGCCTGGTGCCGCCGTTTCCAGGGGAAAACGGCGAGGTTACTGAGGACACCCTTTCGTTCGAATCTACAAGACGAACGAGGCCACCAGCCAACTCCTTCATGTTTTCGGTGACTGCACCCCAGCGGGCCGGGCTTGTGTACTAGGCCACACATCGCGTTAACAGCACGTGAACATGAATTCGAAGTCGAGGGCCGGCCGTCCCCCCGGGCCCGTACGACCGACCCCCGACCACTAGAAGCACAAGAAGAGAGCCACCATGGACTTCCTTCGCCCCGCCAGCTGGGAGGAGGCGCTCGCCGCCAAGGCCGAGCACCCCACGGCCGTGCCCATCGCGGGTGGTACCGACATCATGGTCGAGATCAACTTCGACCACCGGCGTCCCGAGTACCTCCTGGACCTGAACCGTATCGAGCTGCTGCGCGAGTGGGAGGTCGGCGAGGAGAACGTCCGACTCGGCGCTTCCGTTCCGTACACCCAGATCATGGAGAACCTGCGGGCCGAGCTGCCGGGCCTCGCGCTCGCCTCGCACACCGTGGCCTCCCCGCAGATCCGCAACCGCGGCGGCGTCGGCGGCAACCTCGGCACCGCGTCCCCCGCCGGTGACGCGCACCCCGCGCTGCTCGCCGCGGGCGCCGAGGTCGAGGTCGAGTCGGTGCGTGGCAACCGGTTCATCCCGATCGACGAGTTCTACACGGGCGTGAAGCGCAACGCGCTGCAGCCCGACGAGCTCATCAAGACCGTCCACATCAAGAAGGCGGACGGCCCCCAGCAGTACTCCAAGGTCGGCACCCGCAACGCGATGGTCATCGCGGTCTGCGCCTTCGGCCTGGCGCTCCACCCGGAGACCCGCACCGTCCGCACCGGCATCGGTTCGGCCGCGCCGACCCCGATCCGCGCCAAGGAGGCCGAGGCCTTCCTGAACGCGGCTCTGGAAGAGGGCGGTTTCTGGGAGAGCGGCAAGATCATCACCCCGTCGATCGCCAAGCAGTTCGCGGACCTGTGCTCCGGCGCCGCGAACCCGATCGACGACGTTCGTGGCACCGCCAAGTACCGCCGCCACGCCGTCGGCATCATGGCCCGCCGTCAGCTCGGCTGGACCTGGGAGCAGTACCGCGGCACCGGCCGCTCGCTTGAGGGAGCTGCATAACCATGCGCGTCAATTTCACGGTCAACGGTCGTCCGCAGGAAGCCGACGACGTCTGGGAGGGCGAGTCCCTGCTCTACGTCCTGCGTGAGCGGATGGGCCTGCCCGGCTCCAAGAACGCCTGCGAGCAGGGCGAGTGCGGTTCCTGCACGGTCCGCCTCGACGGTGTGCCGGTCTGTTCCTGCCTGGTCGCCGCCGGCCAGGTCGAGGGCCGCGACGTCGTCACGGTCGAGGGTCTCGCCGACTTCGCCAAGCAGCGCGAGGAGCACGGCCACGGTGGCTGCGCCACCGGCGCCTCGCTCGACTCCGCCAAGCAGTGGGAGGCGAAGCCCGGTCAGGACTCGCAGACCGGTGAGGGTGTCGAACTCTCCCCGATCCAGCAGGCGTTCATCGACGCCGGCGCCGTCCAGTGCGGTTTCTGCACCCCGGGTCTGCTGATCGCCGCCGACGAGCTCCTGGAGCGTCAGAGCGACCCGTCCGACCAGGACATCCGTGAGGCCCTCTCCGGCAACCTCTGCCGCTGCACGGGCTACGAGAAGATCCTCGACGCGGTCCGCCTGGCGGCCGCCCGTCAGGGAGAGGCGGTCTGACCATGGCTCAGAACACGCGCACCACGCCCGCCGGTACGCCGACGAACGTCACCCAGAAGCACAACCAGGGTGGCATCGGCGAGTCCACGCTCCGCCCGGACGGCACCCTCAAGGTCACCGGCGAGTTCGCGTACTCCTCGGACATGTGGCACGAGGACATGCTGTGGGGCCAGACGCTGCGCTCCACCGTCGCGCACGCCGAGATCGTCTCGATCGACATCTCCGAGGCGCTCGCGATGGCCGGCGTGTACGCCGTCCTCACGTACGACGACCTGCCGGCCGAGATGAAGAACTACGGTCTGGAGATCCAGGACACCCCGGTCCTGGCCCATGGCAAGGTCCGTCACCACGGTGAGCCGGTGGCCCTGATCGCCGCCGACCACCCGGAGACCGCCCGCCGTGCGGCCGCCAAGATCAAGATCGAGTACAAGGAACTGCCGGTCGTCACCGACGAGGCCTCCGCCCTCGCCGCCGACGCCCCGCTGATCCACGAGGGCCGCGACGACCACCACTCCGGTCACGTCCCGCACCCGAACATCGTGCACCGCCAGCCGATCATCCGCGGCAACGTGGAGGAGGCCCGTAAGAAGGCCGACGTGATCGTCGAGGGCGAGTACACCTTCGGCATGCAGGACCAGGCCTTCCTCGGCCCGGAGTCCGGCCTCGCCGTGCCCGCCGAGGACGGTGGCGTCGACCTGTACGTCGCCACCCAGTGGCTGCACTCGGACCTCCAGCAGATCGCCCCCGTCCTCGGTCTCCCCGAGGAGAAGGTGCGCATGACGCTCTCCGGCGTCGGCGGTGCCTTCGGTGGCCGCGAGGACATCTCGATGCAGATCCACGCCTGCCTCCTGGCGCTGCGCACCGGCAAGCCGGTCAAGATCGTCTACAACCGCTTCGAGTCCTTCTTCGGTCACGTGCACCGCCACCCGGCGAAGCTCTGGTACGAGCACGGCGCCACCAAGGACGGCAAGATCACGCACATGAAGGCCCGGATCGTGCTCGACGGCGGTGCCTACGCCTCGGCCTCCCCGGCCGTCGTCGGCAACGCGTCCTCGCTGGGCGCCGGTCCGTACGTGATCGACGACGTCGAGATCGAGGCCGTCGCGCTCTACACGAACAACCCGCCCTGTGGCGCGATGCGCGGCTTCGGCGCGGTCCAGGCGTGCTTCGCGTACGAGGCGCAGATGGACAAGCTCGCGGCGAAGCTGGGCATGGACCCGGTGGAGCTGCGCCAGCTGAACGCCATGGAGATGGGCACGATCATGCCCACCGGCCAGGTCGTGGACTCGCCGGCCCCGGTCGCCGAGCTGCTGCGCCGGGTCAAGGCCCGCCCGATGCCGCCGGAGCAGCAGTGGCTCGCGGCCGGCGAGGACGCGGACGTCCGCGCCCTGCCGGGTGGCCTCTCCAACACCACCCACGGCGAGGGCGTCGTCCGCGGTGTCGGCTACGCCGTCGGCATCAAGAACGTCGGCTTCTCCGAGGGCTTCGACGACTACTCCACCGCCCGCGTGCGGCTGGAGGTCATCAACGGCGAGCCCGTCGCGATGGTCCACACGGCCATGGCGGAGGTCGGCCAGGGCGGTGTCACCGTCCACGCGCAGATCGCCCGCACGGAGCTGGGCGTCACCCAGGTGACCATCCACCCGGCCGACACCCAGGTCGGCTCCGCCGGTTCGACGTCCGCCTCCCGGCAGACGTACATGACCGGTGGCGCGGTGAAGAACACCTGCGAGAAGGTGCGCGAGGCCGTCCTCGAGATCGGCCGTCGCAAGTTCGGCTCGTACCACCCGGCGTGGGCCACCGCCGAGCTGCTGCTCGAAGGCGGCAAGGTCGTCACCGACGGCGGCGAGGTCCTCGCGGACCTGGCGGACGTCCTCGAGGGCGAGGCCATCGACCAGGAGCACGAGTTCCGGCACCGCCCGACCGTCGCGTTCGACCTGAAGACCGGTCAGGGCGACGGCCACGTCCAGTACACCTTCGCCGCGCACCGCGCGGTGGTGGAGGTGGACACCGAGCTCGGCCTGGTGAAGGTCATCGAGCTCGCCACCGCCCAGGACGTCGGCAAGGCGCTCAACATGCTCTCCGTCGTCGGTCAGATCCAGGGTGGTACCACCCAGGGCCTGGGCGTCGCGGTGATGGAAGAGATCATCGTGGACCCGAAGACCGCGAAGGTGCGCAACCCCTCCTTCACGGACTACCTGATCCCGACGATCCTCGACACGCCGACCATCCCGGTCGACGTACTCGAACTGGCCGACCCCAACGCGCCGTACGGCCTGCGGGGACTCGGCGAGGCCCCGACCCTGTCGTCCACCCCGGCCGTCCTCGCGGCGATCCGGAACGCGACGGGCCTGGAGCTCAACAAGACGCCGGTCCGCCCCGAAGCGCTCACCGGCACCCTGTAGGACTCTCCGGGCGGTGCGTGCCTCCCAGGAACGTCACACTTCCCCAGCCCGCACCGCCCGGAGCAACCCAGCAGTACCCAGCAGTACCCGGCAGTACCAGCACCACCCAGCAGTACCGATTCACCCGTTCGTCTCGGGCCGTCCCCCGGGTCGTGCAGCCCACGCAGCATCCCAAATCCCGCAGCTTGTCTGACCTTCGGAAAGTCTTATGCGGGTGCCCCTTTGAACCTTGGGAGTAGGCCCCATGACCCAGTCGTCAGTGGAGCCCAAGACCGCCTCGGAGGACGCGGGCTCCGGCTCGAACGTCCCCGCCGGCCGCTCTTGGCTCGACCGGTACTTTCACATCTCGGAGAGAGGATCCACCGTCGCGACGGAGATCCGCGGCGGCGTCACCACCTTCATGGCGATGGCGTACATTCTCCTGCTCAACCCCCTGATCCTCGGCGGCAAGGATGTGGACGGAAACGTCCTCAGCCAGCCCGCCCTCATCACGGCGACCGCCCTGGCCGCCGCGGTGACCACCCTGCTCATGGGCTTCTGGGGCAAGGTCCCGCTCGCCCTCGCGGCGGGGCTCAGCGTCTCCGGTGTGCTCTCGTCGCAGGTCATCGCCGTCATGACCTGGCCGCAGGCCATGGCCATGTGTGTGGCCTACGGTGTGGTGATCTGCCTCCTGGTGGTCACCGGCCTGCGCGAGATGATCATGAACGCCATCCCCCTGGCGATCAAGCACGCGATCACGATCGGCATCGGCCTCTTCATCGCGATCATCGGCTTCGTCAAGGCCGGCTTCGTCCACGAGAACCCGTCTCCCGGCGGTGGCCCGGTCACCCTCGGCCCGCTCGGTGAGCTCCAGGGCTGGCCCGTCCTCATCTTCGCGGTGACCCTGCTGCTGATCTTCGCGCTGCAGGCCCGCAACATCCCCGGCGCCATCCTGATCGGCATCGTCGTCGGTACCGTCGTCGCCCTGATCGTCAACGCCGTCGCCGACATCCCGGCCAAGGGCGCGGGCGCCTGGTTCTCCGGCCCGCCGGAGCTCAACGGCAGCGCCGTCTCCGCACCGGACTTCTCGCTCATCGGCGAAGTGTCCTTCAGCGGCTGGGGCGACGTCGGCTACATCACGATCACCATGATCG
Organism: Streptomyces sp. NPDC059875; assembly: GCF_042731085.1. Classification (NCBI taxonomy): domain Bacteria; kingdom Bacillati; phylum Actinomycetota; class Actinomycetes; order Kitasatosporales; family Streptomycetaceae; genus Streptomyces; species Streptomyces sp. NPDC059875. The sequence goes on along the minus strand of NZ_JBHWJZ010000026.1, from coordinate 40,961 downwards.
TCTTCACCCTGGTCCTGGCCGGCTTCTTCGACGCCATGGCCACGATCATCGGCGTCGGCTCCGAGGCCAACCTCGCGGACGACAAGGGCCGCATGCCGGGCCTGTCCAAGGCCCTGTTCATCGACGGCGCCGGCGGTGTCCTCGGTGGTGCGAGCGGCGGCTCCGGCCAGACCGTCTTCGTCGAATCGGCGACCGGCGTCGGTGAGGGTGCCCGTACGGGTCTGTCCTCCGTCGTCACCGGCGCGTTCTTCGCGGCCTGCCTCTTCTTCACCCCGCTCACCGCGATCGTGCCCGCCGAGGTCGCCTCCGCGGCCCTGGTCGTCATCGGCGCGATGATGATGCAGAACGCCAAGCACGTCGACTGGAGCGACCGCTCCGTCGCGATCCCGGTGTTCCTCACCGTGGTCCTGATGCCGTTCACGTACACCATCACCACGGGTGTCGCGGCCGGTGTGATCTCCTACGCCGTCATCAAGGTGGCGCAGGGCAAGGCACGCGAAGTGGGCGCCTTCATGTGGGGCCTGACCGCGATCTTCATCGTGTACTTCGCGATCCATCCGATCGAGAGCTGGCTGGGCGTTGGCTGACGCCTTACCGTCGCCCTCCACACACATATCGAGGAGTTCGAGATGCTGGACATCGCCGAAGAGCTGCACCGGTGGGTCGAGCAGGGACGCGAGTTCGCCGTCGCCACGGTCGTGGCGGTCGGCGGGAGCGCGCCCCGGCAGCCGGGCGCCGCACTCGCCGTCGACAGCGACGGCACGGCGATCGGATCGGTCTCCGGCGGGTGTGTGGAGGGTGCGGTCTACGAGCTGTGCCAACAGGCCCTCGAGGACGGCAAGACCGTCGCCGAGCGCTTCGGATACAGCGACGAGGACGCTTTCGCCGTCGGTCTGACCTGTGGCGGAATCATCGACATCCTCGTCACGCCGGTACGCGGCGGGGTCTTCCCCGCCGCCCTGGCGGCGGCGGCCGTCAGGGAGCCGGCGGCCCTGGCACGGATCACCGAAGGACCCGAGGACCTGATGGGGCGGGCGCTGCTCGTCCGCCCCGACGGTTCGTACGAAGGCGTCCTCGGCGGCCACCCCGAGTTGGACCGCACCGCGGCCGGCGAGGCGCTGGCCATGCTGGACGCGGGCCGCACCGGCACCGTCGAGATCGGCGAGGACGGCAGCCGCTGCGGACAGCCGCTCACCCTCCTCGTCGAATCCTCTGTCCCCGCCCCCCGCATGATCGTCTTCGGCGCCATCGACTTCGCCTCCGCCCTCGTCCGGGTCGGCAAGTTCCTCGGCTACCACGTCACCGTGTGCGACGCCCGGCCGGTCTTCGCGACCAAGCTGCGTTTCCCCGAGGCCGACGAGATCGTCGTCGACTGGCCGCACCGCTACCTCGAGTCGACCGAGGTCGACGCCCGCACGGTCCTGTGCGTGCTGACCCACGACGCCAAGTTCGACGTCCCGCTCCTCGAGGCCGCCCTGAAGCTTCCCGTCGCCTACGTCGGCGCGATGGGCTCCCGCCGCACCCACGAGGACCGCAACAAGCGCCTGCGCGAGGTCGGCGTCACCGAACTCGAACTCGCGCGCCTGCGCTCCCCGATAGGCCTCGACCTCGGCGCCCGTACCCCGGAGGAGACGGCGCTCTCCATCGCCGCCGAGATCGTCGCCAACCGGCGCGGCGGCTCCGGCGCCTCTCTGACGGGCGCCCACACGCCGATCCACCACGACGGCCCGCGCGAACCGGACGGCCGGATAGGTTCCGTCGCCTGACCGGCCCGTACGCCGACGTCCTGCGCGGCCCACCCGACCGTTAGGGTCCGGATCATGGACATTCGTGACGTACCGGAAGCGCATCTCGACCGCGCCCTCGACCTCGCGTACCTCGTCTTCCATGAGCGTCCCGAGGAGGAGCAGCGCAAGCACCACCGCGAACTGCTGCTCCCCTGCGAGCGGATCGGGGCGTACGACGGCGAGACCCTGGTCGGCTTCGTCGCCGCCCACCGCTTCACCCTGTCCGTGCCCGGCGGCGAACTGCCCTGTCCCGGCCTGACGTTCGTCTCCGTCTCCCCCACCCACCGGCGCCGGGGCGTGCTCTCCGCCCTGCTCGCCGAGCTCTTCCGACGGTCCGCGGAGCGGGCCCTGCCGATCGCCGCGCTCTGGGCCTCCGAGGACGCCATCTACGGCCGGTTCGGCTTCGGGCCCGCCACCCAGGGCGTCACCGTCGAGATCGACTCGCGGCGGCCGCTCGCCCTGCGCATCGACCCCGACGAGCGCCCGCTGCGCCTCGTCGACCCGGCCGACGCGCCCGCCGTCGTCGGGCCCATCTTCGAGGCCACGCGCGCCCACCGGGCCGGCCGGAACGCGCGGGACGAGGAGCGCTGGAGCGGGGAGTGGCTCGCCGACAAGGACGAGGAGGACGACGAGCTCTCCCCGCCCCGGGTCGTCGCCCTCGGCGAACCTCTCGCCGGATACGCCGTCTACCGCACCAAGGGCGAGAACGAGGACACCCACACCCCGGGGCTGGTCCGCGTCGACGAGGTGGAGGCCGACACCCCGGCCGTCGCCGCCGCGCTCTGGCGCTACCTGGCCTCGATCGATCTGACCGGTACGGTCCGCGCCTGGGGCCGGCCGCTGGACGACCCCCTGCTCCTCTTCGCCGGGGACCGCGACCAGGTGCGGGTGACGGGCCAGTTCCCCGCGCTGTGGGTGCGGCTGATCGACGTCCGCGCGGCGTTGACGGCCCGCGCCTGGACCGCCGCGGTGGACCTCGTCCTGGAAGTGCACGACGGCCGCCTCCCGGCCAACTCCGGCCGCTTCCGCCTGGCCGCCGGCCCGGCAGGGGCGCGGTACGAGCCGACCGGCGACCCGGTCGACCTCTCCTTCGACGTACGGGACCTCGGCGCCTGCTACCTCGGCGGTACGCGCGTCACGGACCTGGTCGCGGCGGGCCTCGTGGAGGAACACACCACGGGCGCCGCCGCCGTGCTCGACACCGCGCTGCGGACGGCGCGACTGCCGCACACCGACGACGAGTTCTAGACCGGCGTCGCTGACCAGGTCTCAGGTCGGCGCACAGAATTGGGCACAGGTCTCAGATCAGCGTACGGAAGTGGGCACAGGCCTCCGCCTCGGTCGCGTGCGTGGCGACCGGCTCGTACGCGCCCCGCTCGTACACCCCCGTCTCCCACCCGTCCCCGCCCGGAGCCGAGCGCAGGTAGACGAAGTCCGGCGGGGTGGGCGCCGGTTCGTGGACGCCCTCGATCCAGTAGTGGCCCTCGGGCACCCCGGCTGCGCGGAGTGCCCGGGCCAGGGCGGATCGGTTCACGTGGTGACGGCCTTGAGATAGCCGTGGTCGAGCAGCCACTTCACGTTGAGGCGCTGCCCGTCGCCCGGGTTCAGGAACGCCGGGTCGAGCTTGATCTGGCGACCGCCGCCCGGCTGCTCGAACCAGGGCGCGATCCCGCCCTCCCAGACGATGAACTCCTTGGTCACCTCGTACAGGTGGTAGTCGCAGGGGAAGGCCGCGTCACGGGTGTTCAGGTTCTGCGGGGGCAGTGCGCGCTTGGCGTACGGGTCGCCTGCCGGGGCGAGATAGGAGCCGTACTCCGAGCCGAAGCGGTCCAGGCGCTCGCCCTCCTGCAGGACGTCCGGCCCCTTGTCGATCTCGCCGTTGATCTCGGCGAAGCCGTCGTTCGGCGGGTACTTCCAGCTGCCGGTGTCGGCCGGGCCCTCCCAGTACTTCTTGAGGAAGTCGGCCGAGGAGAGCTTCCCGGTGCGCTTGTAGTGGCGGAGCAGCGGGCCCACCGGCTTCTGCTGCTTCTTCGGCAGGTACTGCGGGCCGAGCCGCTTGTCGCCCTCGAACTCGCCGGTGCACGGCGCGGGCGCCACGCGCGCCGGGACAGCGACTGGGGGTCCCCCTTGCTCGAAGGGCTCGGGGGAAGGCGCGGCCTGCGCCACGGGTGCGGTCGCCAGCGCGGCGGTGACGCCCAGCGCGGCGAGTACGGCACGGATCCTCAGGTCGGTACGGCTGCGCTCCACGCGGCGATCTCCCTCTGTGGTGACCATGTGTCATGGCGAATCGATGCGCCGCACACAGTAGTGGATCACCTTCGGAGAGTGACCGGGAAAGGATCGGTATCGGCCAGATGTCCCGGGAGGGCGGCCCTCAGCCCTTGCGCAGGCCGTGCAGGAGCAGCTCGGCCAGCTGGCCGTACGCCGCCGCGTCCGCGAGCCCGGTCGCCGCAGCGACCTGCCGCTGCTGGATGCGGACCATGACCGAGGCGATGACATCGGCCGCGAAGGTCACGTGCACCTCGCGGAAGACGCCCGCGTGCACACCCTCCTCGATCAACTGCTGCACCCTGCCCGCCGCCGCGCGGGTGTTGCGCTCGTAGACCTCGGCGGCCGGCTCGAAGGCGGCCACGTCGTCGAAGAACCGGGGGGAGACCGGAGCCAGCTCCGCGGCCACCGCCCGCAGGTACGCGGCCAGCCGCTCCGCGGGATCCCGCTCCGCCGCGAGGACGGCCTCGACCCGGGTGGTCGCGCGCCGGAAGAAATGGACCACGGCCGCCCGGACGAGCTGTTCCTTGCTGTCCGCCAGGCCGTAGAGCGTGCGTTTGGAGCAGCGCAGCCGGGCCGCGAGATCGTCCAGGGTCAGCTGGGCGAAGCCCTCGCCGACCAGCAGGGCCACCAGTTCCTCGAACAGGGCCGACCTGCGGGCCGCGCCGCGGCCCGTCAGCTTGGGGGCGCCGGCGGCAGAGGTCTCGATCACCCGAACAGTATGCCGGTCGACCCGTTCGGGGGGTTACGGCGGAACCCTTCTGCGCTACTCTCAACGGTACTGCCGTACCGCCCGCAGTACCGTTACAGCGGTGCTGAGTGTCACTGGAGTCGCCATGGATGTCGACCGCCTGCTTCCCACCCCCGAGGCAGCGGACCTCATCGCCCTCACGCGGGAGATCGCCGACAAGGAGCTCTCCCCCCGCGTGGACGAGCACGAGGCCGCCGAGACGTATCCCGAAGGTCTGTTCACCACGCTCGGCCAGGCCGGGCTGCTCGGCCTCGCGTACCCCGAGGAGTTCGGCGGCGGGGGCCAGCCGTACGAGGTGTACCTCCAGGTCCTGGAGGAGCTGGCGGCCCGCTGGGCGGCCGTCGCCGTCGCCACCAGCGTCCACACGCTCGCCTGCCACCCCCTGCACTCCTTCGGCACGGCGGAGCAGAAGGAGCGCTGGCTGCCCGCGATGCTCGCCGGCGAGACCATCGGCGGCTACAGCCTCTCCGAGCCGCAGGCCGGCTCCGACGCGGCCGCCCTCTCCTGCAAGGCCGAGCGCACCGACGACGGCCCGAACGGCGCCGCGTACCGGGTCACCGGCAACAAGGCGTGGATCACCCACGGCGGCAAGGCCGGCTTCTACGCCCTCTTCGCCCGCACCGAACCGGGCAGCCACGGCGTCTCCTGCTTCCTCGCCCCCGGCGAGACCGACGGCCTCACCTTCGGCCTGCCCGAGCGGAAGATGGGCCTCCAGGCCGTCCCCACCACCTCCGCCCACTGGGACGGCGCCCTCCTGGACGCCGACCGGCTCATCGGCGACGAGGGCCAGGGGCTCCAGATCGCGTTCAGTGCGCTCGACTGCGGCCGCCTCGGCATCGCGGCCTGCGCGACGGGCCTCGCCCAGGCCGCGCTCGACGCCGCCGTCGACTACGCCAACGAGCGCACCACCTTCGGCCGGCGGATCGTCGACCACCAGGGCCTCGGCTTCCTCCTGGCCGACATGGCCGCGGCCGTCGACTCCGCCCGCGCCACCTACCTCGACGCGGCCCGCCGCCGTGACCTCGGCCGGCCCTTCAGCCGACAGGCCAGCGCCGCCAAGCTCATCGCGACCGACGCCGCCATGAAGGTGACCACGGACGCCGTCCAGGTCCTCGGCGGGTACGGCTACACCCGCGACTTCCCGGTCGAGCGCTACATGCGCGAGGCCAAGATCATGCAGATCTTCGAAGGAACGAACCAGATCCAGCGACTGGTCATCAGCCGCGGTCTGGCCCGCTGACGCACCCTTCACCGCGGCCGCACCGTTCTCCCGTTGCCGCACCCCTTTTTCCGCTGACGTTTCGAGGAGTTCCATGGACATCGCCGGCTCCGCCGCGCTCGTCACCGGCGCCGCATCCGGCCTGGGCGCCGCCACCGCCGCCGCCCTGGCCGCCCGCGGCGCGACCGTCTACGGCCTGGACCTGGACAAGGCCGTCGCCGCGGCGGGCCCCCAGCCCGACGGCGTCACCCTGCTCGCCGCCGACGTCACCGAGGAGGGCCCCGTCCGCGAGGCCCTCGCCCGGATCGAGGCCGACGGCGCCGAGCTGCGGCTCGCCGTCAACTGCGCGGGCATCGCCCCCTCCGCCCGGATCCTGGGCCGCAAGGGCCCGCACGACCTCGACCTGTTCCGCACGGTCCTGAACGTCAACCTGCTCGGGACGTTCAACGTGATGCGCCTGGCCGCCGAGGCCATCGCGCGCCAGGAGCCGGACGGGAACGGCCAGCGCGGCCTGGTGGTCAACACCGCCTCGATCGCCGCCTTCGAGGGCCAGGTCGGACAGATCGCGTACGCCGCCTCCAAGGCCGGCGTCGCCGGAATGACCGTCACCGCCGCTCGCGACCTCGCCCAGTTCGGCATCCGGGTCGTCACCATCGCCCCGGGGATCGTCGACACCCCGATGATGGCCGGGTTCAGCGAGGAGATCCGGGCCGGGCTCGGCGCGAGCGTCACCTTCCCGCAGCGTCTCGCCCGTCCCGAGGAGTACGCCCGGCTCGTCACGATGGTCGCCGAGCACGACTATCTCAACGGCGAGACGATCCGGATGGACGGCGCCCTGCGCATGGCGGCCCGCTGAGCCTGCCGGGCCGCTGACCCCGCGCGGTCGGGACAGCACTTGGTGCCAGCTCAAGCTGGCACCAAATGCCGCGTTTTCGGCCGCCGGATGTTAGGTTCGGGCCATGGGAACTGCGTCGACGAACACCGCCAAGCCCGCGATGCGGGAAGCCCTCATCGCCGCGGCCTTCCAGCTCTTCCTTGAGCGCGGGTACGAGCAGACCACCGTCGACGACATCGTGACCCTCGCCGGGGTCGGTCGGCGGTCCTTCTTCCGGTACTTCCCGTCCAAGGAGGACGTGGTCTTCCCCGACCACGAGCAGAGCCTCGCCGACATGACCGAGTTCCTCGCCGCGAGCGGGGACGGCGACGACCCGCTGGTCCGGGTCTGCGACGCCACCCGCCTCGTCATGCGGATGTACGCCGAGAACCCCACCTTCTCCGTCCAGCGCTACCGCCTCACCCGCGAGGTGACGGGCCTGCGGACGTACGAACTGTCGGTCGTCTGGCGGTACGAGAAGACGCTCGGCGACTATCTGCGCACCCGCTGGGCCGATCGCCGCGACGGCACCCTGCGCGCCAACGTGGTCGCCGCCTCCGTGGTCGCCGCCCACAACCACGCCCTGCGTCACTGGCTGCGCTCGGGCGGCGAGGGCGACCCGCTGGCCGAGGTGGACCGGGCCCTGGAGTTCGTCCGGGGCACGTGGAGCGGGGGGCGCGGGGACGGCGAGGGCGCCGGTGTCCAGGGGGAGGAGACCGAGGACGTCGTCGTGGTGATCACCAAGAGGTCCACGCCGATGTGGCGGGTGGTGCGCGAGGTGGAGTCGAGCCTCGGCGAGAGCTGAGAGGCTCCGTAGGGATCTCAGTATCTTCAATTGAGGGAACTGAGGTCTTTATTTGATGGCACTCAGTGCCATATCTTGGCTCCATGCACGGTTGAGCCGCCGAGTGCAAGGAGAACGCATCGTGTTCCACACCGGATCCACGGGACTGAGGACCGGGAGCGTCGCCGTCCGGACCGAGGAATCGGCCGCTGACGCCGAGCTCTACTACCAGATCTGCCGCTGGTGCCAGACCACCACCTTCCAGCGCCTGCTCTGTCCGACCTGCGGGTCGACCGACCTCGCGCCCGAGCGCAGCGAGGGCGAGGGCGTGATCACCGTACGCCGCGGGGTCGCCGCCGCCGACGCCGACCTGTGGCCGGTGCACATGGCCGAGGGCTTCGTCGTCCGGTGCCGGGTCGACGGACCGCCGCACGCGGTGCGCCCCGGCGTCCGCGTCAGGCTCTCCGCCCGCTCGGCCGCGGCCGGGCAGCAGCCGGTCGTCCGGCTCTGCGAGGAGGTCCCCCTCGACGGCTGGATCTGAGCCGCGCACGACGAAAGGCCCGGTGGCACAGAGTGCCACCGGGCCTTTCCTTTCGGCGGGGGAGTGCCCCCCCGCCGGGGGTTCAGTCGCTACCGCGCGCCGATCTCGTCCGTCAGCTGCGGCAGGACGGCGAAGAGGTCGCCGACCACGCCGTAGTCGACGAGGTCGAAGATGGGGGCCTCGGCGTCCTTGTTGACCGCGATGATCGTCTTCGAGGTCTGCATGCCGGCCCGGTGCTGGATCGCGCCGGAGATGCCCGCCGCGATGTACAGCTGCGGGGAGACCTGCTTGCCGGTCTGGCCGACCTGGTTGGAGTGCGGGTACCAGCCGGCGTCGACCGCGGCGCGCGAGGCGCCCACGGCGGCGCCGAGGGAGTCGGCGAGCTTCTCGACGACCTCGAAGCCCTCGGCCGCGCCGACACCGCGACCACCGGAGACCACGATCGCGGACTCGGTCAGCTCGGGGCGGCCGGTGGACACGCGCGGGGTGCGCGAGACGACCGTGGCCGCGTTGCCGGTGAAGGCGACGGTGACGTTCTCGACCGTACCGGCGGCCGGAGCGGCCTCGGGCGCGGCGGAGTTGGGCTTGACGGTGATGACCGGCACGCCGTGCGACACGGTCGACTTCACCTGGTACGAGGCGGCGAAGACGGACTGGGTCGCGACGGGGCCGTTGTCACCGGCCTCCAGCTCCACGGCGTCGGTGATGAGACCGGAGCCGAGGCGCAGCGCGACACGGGCGGCGACCTCCTTGCCCTCGCCGGAGGAGGTCACCAGGACGGCGGCGACGCCCTTGTCCTTGGCGATCTGGGTGAGCGCGTCGACCTTCGGGACGACGAGCTGCTCGGTGAACTCGGCGCCGTCGGCGACGTACACGGTCGCGGCGCCGTACTCGCCGGCGGTGGCGGCGATCGACGCCGCGGCCTCGCCCGCGCCGAGGACGACGGCCGTCGGCTCGCCGATCCGGCGGGCCAGCGTGAGCAGTTCGAGCGCCGGCTTGCGGACCGCACCGTCGGCGTGGTCCACGAGAACCAGGATCTCAGCCATGATTCCTTGCTCCTGAACGGTAGTGACGGTGGGTCAGATGAACTTCTGGGCGGACAGGAACGCGGCGAGCTGCTTGCCGCCCTCGCCCTCGTCGGTGACGATCGTGCCCGCGGTACGCGCCGGGCGCGCCGTGGCCGACTCGACCAGGGTCCAGGACCCGGCCAGACCGACCTCGTCGGCGTCGATGCCGAGGTCGTCCAGGTCCAGCTCCTCGACCGGCTTCTTCTTGGCGGCCATGATCCCCTTGAAGGAGGGGTAACGGGCCTCGCCGGACTGGTCGGTGACCGACACGACGGCCGGCAGCGGGGCCTCGATCTGCTCGGTGGCGGCGTCGCCGTCGCGGCGGCCCTTCACCAGCCCCTCCTCCACCGTCACCTCGGAGAGCAGGGTGACCTGCGGGAGGCTCAGCCGCTCGGCCAGCAGCGCCGGCAGCACACCCATCGTGCCGTCGGTCGACGCCATGCCGCAGATGACCAGGTCGAAACCGGTCTTCTCCAGCGCCTTGGCGACGATCGCGGAGGTGCCGATGACGTCGGTGCCGTGGATGTCCTCGTCGTTGACGTGGACCGCCTTGTCGGCGCCCATCGACAGCGCCTTGCGCAGCGCGTCCTTGGCGTCGTCCGGGCCGACCGTGATGACGGTGACCTCGGCGTCGTCGGACTCCTCCGAGATGCGCAGCGCCTGCTCGACCGCGTACTCGTCGAGCTCCGACAGCAGACCGTCGACCTCGTCGCGGTCGACCGTCAGGTCGTCGGCGAAACCGCGGTCGCCGGTCGCGTCGGGTACGTACTTCACACAGACAGCGATCCTCAGGGTCACGGCCTGGCTCCTTTCAAGTGACAGACGATTACGGGAGGTTGCGGGCCATGACGATGCGCTGGACCTGGTTGGTGCCTTCGTAGATCTGGGTGATCTTGGCGTCGCGCATCATGCGCTCGACGGGGTAGTCGCGGGTGTAGCCGTAGCCGCCGAGGAGCTGGACGGCGTCGGTGGTGACCTCCATGGCGACGTCGGAGGCGAAGCACTTGGCCGCGGCGCCGAAGAAGGTCAGGTCGCCGTCGACGCGCTCGGACTTGGCGGCGGCGGCGTAGGTGAGCTGGCGGGCGGCCTCGAGCTTCATGGCCATGTCGGCGAGCATGAACTGCACGCCCTGGAAGTCGGCGATCGGCTTGCCGAACTGCTTGCGCTCCTTGACGTAGCCCTTGGCGTAGTCGAGGGCGCCCTGGGCGATGCCGATGGCCTGGGCGGCGATCGTGATCCGGGTGTGGTCCAGGGTCTTCATCGCGGTGGCGAAGCCGGTGCCCTCCGCGCCGATCATCCGGCTCGCGGGGATCCGGACGTTGTCGAGGTAGACCTCGCGGGTCGGGGAGCCCTTGATGCCCAGCTTCTTCTCCGGCGCACCGAACGACACACCCTCGTCGGACTTCTCCACCACGAACGCGGAGATGCCCTTGGAGCGCTTCTCGGGGTCGGTGACGGCCATCACGGTGTAGTACTCGCTGACGCCGGCGTTGGTGATCCAGCGCTTGACGCCGTTGAGGACCCAGAAGTCACCGTCGCGTACCGCGCGGGTCTTCATGCCGGCCGCGTCGGAGCCGGCGTCCGGCTCGGACAGGGCGTAGGAGAACATCGCGTCGCCCTTGGCGAGAGGGCCGAGGTACTTGGCCTTGAGCTCCTCGGAGCCGGAGAGGATCACCGGGAGCGAGCCGAGCTTGTTCACGGCCGGGATCAGCGAGGACGAGCCGCAGGCGCGGGCGACCTCCTCGATCACGATCACCGTCGCGAGCGCGTCCGCGCCGGCGCCGCCGTAGGTCTCCGGGACGTGCACCGCGTGCAGGTCGGCGGCCACGAGCGCGTCCAGCGCCTCCTGGGGGAACCGGCCCTCCTCGTCGACCGCGGCGGCGAACGGCGCGATCTTCGCCTCCGCCAGCGCACGGACCGTCTCCCGGAGCATCTCGTGCTCCTCGGACGGGCGATACAGGTCGAAGTCCTTGCCCATGATGGTGAGCTCCCCTAAGGCTTGTGGCACTGAGTACCCTCAGCAAAACACACTCAGTGCCATGATGCCAGTGGCTAGGGTGACGGCATGCTCCAGATCCACGAGGTGGAGGCGAACGGTCCGGATGCGGCCGTCTGTGTCGTCCGCTGCGTCGGCGGCCTGGTCAGGCCGGGGGACCGGTTCGAGGGCGGGACGCTGGTCCTCGACCGGATCGAGCTGTACGGGCGCGAGGTGCCGGAAGTCACCCCACCCCTGTCGGCACGCGTGCGCCTCTCCGGCCCGGGTGTCCGGGTGCTGCGCCCCTGGATCGTGATCGACTCCGCCGGGCCGCGCCGGTACGGGTACGTCGGGCCGCCCGAGATCCGCGCCGCGGTCGCGGAGGGCAGCTCGGGCCGGGTGATGCGTACCCCTGAGGACTTCACGGCATGGGTCGCGGATCAGACGGTCGGGGACCTCGACGAGCCCTTCACCTATGTCGTGGACCTGGACGGTTTCCTGCGGCTCGCGCCGCGGCGCAGCGAGCACGTCGCCTGCGCCGGACGGGGCTGGGTGCGGGCGGCCGGCGAGATGGCGTTCGCGCGGGGTCCCGGCGGCTGGGAGGCCGTCGGGACGAGCAACCAGTCGACCGGCTACTGTCCCGACCCCGACTCCTGGCCGTCCGTGGCCGCCGCCCTCGATCGCGTGGGCCTCGCCCACCAGGGGCGGTTCGGCCACGAGGTGGTGTTCCGGCGCTGCCCGGCGTGCGCGGAGCTGAATCTCGTACGCGAGGAGGAGTACGTCTGCGCGCCGTGCGGGAGCCCCCTCCCGGCCGATTGGAACCCCGCCCCGGAGCATCCGTCCGCCTGATCTGCGGATCGGCGGAGCCTGCTCGGCAGAGGCGGAGGACCCGACCGATTCGGGCACGGAATGTCGGGTCCGGCAGGGTGGTCCCTTCCTAGCGTGGTGGGCGAAAGGGAAGGAGTCCGGAGTGCTGGAACGGCTGAACGAGGCGATGGAGCACATCGAGTCGCATCTCGACGGGCCGATCGAGGTCGCCGACCTCGCGAGGATCGCGGTGACGTCGGAGTACCACCTCCGGCGGATGTTCTCCGCGCTGGCCGGCATGCCGCTCTCGGAGTACATCCGGCGCAGGCGGCTGACTGTCGCGGGCGCCGAGGTGCTCGCCGGCGAGCGGACGCTGCTGGACGTCGCGACGCGCTACGGCTACGGCTCGGGGGAGGCGTTCGCACGCGCGTTCCGCGCCGTCCACGGCGTCGGACCGGGCGAGGCGCGGCGGACCGGTGCGGCTCTGCGCTCCCAGCCACGGATGTCCTTCCGACTCGTCATCGAAGGGAGCAGCACCATGCGATACAGGATCGCGGACAGGGAAGAGTTCCGCGTCGTCGGCAGGAAGGCCCGTGTCCCGCTCGTCCACGAGGGGATCAATCCGGCCATCGCGGAGTTCATCCGGGGCCTCGGCCCCGAGACGCTGGGGCGCATCACGGCCCTGTCCGACCAGGAGCCGGCGGGGATCGTCGCTGTGAGCGACCAGCTCGACCCGAGCCGGGCGGAGGGGACCGAACTCGACTACTACCACGGCGTCGTGACGCGCGCCGAGGCGCCCGAGGACATGGATGTCCTCGCCGTCCCGGCGGGCACGTGGGCCGTCTTCGAGAACAACGGCCCGTTCCCGCAGGCGCTCCAGCACCTGTGGCGGGACGTCTTCACCCAGTGGTTCCCCTCGAACCCGTACCGGAGCAGGCCCGGCCCGGAGATCCTGCGCGTGGACCTGGCGCCGGGCGGGGCGACGGCGGAGGCGGAGCTCTGGATCCCGGTGGAGCGCGCCACCGCGTGAGCCCCGGGGCCCTGCCCGAGCCCACCGGGAAGCACCCGGTGGGCTCGGCCACCGTGCACCTGGTGGACGAGGACCGGGCCGATCCGTGGGTACCGGAGGAGCGCCGGGAGCTGATGGTCTCCCTCTGGTATCCGGCCGTGAAGCCCTCGCACACATGCGCGCCGTACATGACGGCCCAGGAGTCCAGGACGTACCTGGAGGCCGGCGACGTGCCCCTGCCGCCCGAGGTGTTGAGCACGGTGGGCACCCACGCGACCGTCGGCGCCAAGCCCCTGAAGGCGCGCGCCGGACTGCCGATGGTCGTGCTGTCCCCGGGCTTCGGGATGCCGCGCGCCACCCTGACGGGTCTCGGCGAGGAGTTGGCCAGCCGCGGCTACGTCGTCGCGGGGGTCGGACACAACTACGAGGCCGACGGCATCTCCTTCCCCGACGGGCGCACGACCACCTGCGTGGCGTGCGAGGACAGGAACTATCCCAAGGTGGGCGCCGTCCGTGCCCAGGACGTCTCGTTCGTGCTCGACGAACTCACCGGAAAGCACCCGGCCTGGAAGGGCGGCGCGCTCGTCGACGCCGACCGCATCGCCATGGTCGGGCACTCGGCCGGCGGCTTCAGTACGATCCCGGTCCTGCTGTCCGACGCCCGGGTCAAGGCGGGAGTCATCGGGGGCGGAGCGTGCCGCTGCTGAACGGGCCCTCGCCGCAGTATCCGGAAGTCACCTTCCACCGACCGTGACCCTTCCTCGGACCCGGCTGGGGCAAGATCGTGGCATGGAGTTCCTCTGTTACCACCGCGACCGGCCCGGCTCGGTAGCCCTGCGCCACGAACTGCTCGAAGATCACTGGTCCTACATGGACCGCTACGCGAAGGAGATCATCGCCCGGGGCCCGACCTTCGCCGACGACGGCGAGACGCCCAGCGGCAGCGTGCACATCGTCGACCTGCCCGACCCCGCCGCCGCCCGAGCGTTCGCCTTCGACGAGCCGAACTACCAGGCCGGCATCTACCGGGACGTCCTCGTGCGGCGGTGGCGGAACATGCTGGGGCGGACCATGTGGGACTTCCCCGGCGGCCGGACCGGCGGCAACCGGTACCTGGTGCTCGGCCTCGGCGACGGGCCGGCCGCCGACCTGGAGGTGCCGAACGACCGGGACGAGCTGATCGCCTACGGGCCCCTGCTGTCCGACGACGGCGACACCTGGCTGGGCACGGCGGTGCTGCTCCAGGCGCCGGACCCGGCGGCGGCACGCGCCGTCCTGACCCAGGACCGGTACGCCGACATCGAGGTGCACGACTGGGAGTTCGGCGGACGTCGCTGAGCCCGGCGTCATCCGGCCCCGGCTCGTGAGCTGCGGAACGTGCGCCGGTAGGTGTCCGGGGGGACGCCGAGCGTGCGGTTGAAGTGGCGGCGCAGCGTCGCGGCGGTGCCCATCCCGGTCGCCGCCGCGATCGCGTCCACGCTGTCGCCGCTGGTCTCGAGCAGTTCCTGGGCGCGCCGGATCCGCTGGGTCAGCAGCCATTGCAGCGGCGTGGTGCCCGTCGCCGACCTGAAGTGGCGGCCCAGGTTGCGTGAGCTCATGTTCGCCCGGCGGGCCAGGTCTTCCACGGTCAGCGGTCGGTCGAGTCGTTCCATCACCCAGGGGAGCAGGTCGGCGAGAGGACTGTCGTCCTGGGCCGGTACGGGGGCGGTGACGAACTGGGCCTGGCCGCCCGCCCGGTGCGGCGGCACCACCAGATTGCGGGCGACCGTGTTGGCGATCGCCGAGCCGTGGTCGACGCGGACCAGATGCAGGCACAGATCCATCGCGGCGGCCTTGCCGGCGGAGGTGAGCACGCTGCCGCTGTCCACGTAGAGCACGTCCGGATCGACCTCCACCCGGGGATAGCGGGCCGCCAGGGCCCGGGTGTGCGCCCAGTGCGTGGTCGCGCGCCGGCCGTCCAGCAGACCGGCGGCGGCCAGCACGAACGCGCCCGTGCACAGCGAGGCCACTCGCGCACCCGCCTCGTGAGCCGCGCGCACCGCGTCGACCAGGTCGGCGGGCGGATCCTCGTCGACGTCGGCCCACCCGGGCACGATCACCGTGTCGGCGTACGGGAGTCCGTCGAAACCGCCGTCCGGCTCCAGCCGGAACCTGCCGAACCGCACGGGGCCCGGCCCGCAGACGGCGACGCTGTACAAGGGGTCGGGCACGCCGGACGGATCGGCGCCGAACACCTCGTACGCCACGGAGAGTTCGAAGTGCAGCATCCCGTCGGTGACGGCGATGGCGACAGTACCCATGTCCGAAAGTGTACGGGCCATGGCGTTCCAGACACTCGTGCCCGGCAGCCGACGTCACCAGAATGTTCACAGTTGAACAATCGGCGACGGCGGGAGAGTGCGATGAGTGCGACGAGTGAGGTCGGTTCGGGGCGTGCGGTGACGGTGTTCGGGGCCTATGGGCACACCGGGCGCTTCGTGGTGGCGGAGTTGCTGGACCGAGGATTCGTTCCGATCCTGTCCGGGCGTGACGCGGAGAAGCTGCGGGCCCTCGCGGCATCCCATCCGGGGCTCGACGTCCGGCCCGCCGCGGTCGACGACCCGGCGGCACTCGACCGTGCGCTGGCCGGTGCGGCCGCCGTGATCAACTGCGCCGGCCCCTTCGCCGCGACCGCCGCCCCGGTGATCGAGGCCGCGCTGCGCGCCCGGATCCCGTACGTGGACGTGGCCGCCGAGATCGAGGCCAATCTGGACACGTTCGCGCACTTCGCGGACCGCGCCACCGCCGCGGGTACCGTCGTGATCCCCGCGATGGCCTTCTTCGGCGGTCTCGGCGACCTGCTGGTCACCGCGGCCATGGGCGACTGGGCGACGGCCGACGAGGCGCATGTCGCGTACGGGCTGAGCAGCTGGCACCCCACCTCCGGAACCCGCGCCGCAGGCGCGGTCTCGCGGCAGCGCAGGGACGGCCGGCGCGTCCGCTACAGCGACGGGCGGCTGGAGTACGGGGACGGTGCGCTGCCGACCCTGAAGTGGTCCTTTCCCGACCCGATGGGGACCCGGGAGGTGATCGGGGAGTTCAGCATGGCCGACGTGGTCACCGTCCCCAGCCACCTGGACATCCCCGACGTGCGCACCTACATGGCGGTCGAGGCGGCCAAGGACCTGGCCGCTCCGGACACGCCGTCGCCGACCGCGGTCGACGAGCGCGGTCGGTCCGAGCAGACCTTCGTCGTCGACGTCGTCGTGCACTCCGGCGGCCTGGAACGGCGCGCCGTGGCGCGCGGCCAGGACATCTACGCCGTCAGCGCGCCGCTCGCGGTGGAGGCGGTCCACCGTGTCCTGACGGGGCGGACGAAGACGGTCGGTGTCGCCTCCGCCGGCGCGATCTTCGACGCGCCCGACTTCCTCCGTGCCCTGTCCCCGCACATGGTGATCGACCTGCCCCACTAGGCCCGACGTATTGCATCGCACAGCATCAAGCAGGCCCGTCGAGGGTCGTGGTGTGTGGACGGTCTCCCGCACCGCGCCCCTTGACGCTCGGCGACAGCCCTTCGATACTGGCGGCCAAATCGATTTGGCCACATCGCATTGGCTCTCCGTCCAGGGCCGGATCGCGGCTGAAATCCGAGCGTGCAGCAACGCCCGAACGGAGCCTGAACGTGTCCAGTCCCCGCCAGACCCTGCCCGGCACGGAACAACAGTCACCCGCACCCGCACCCGCCACTCCCCACCCCGTCGACGAGTCCCGCCCCCTCGGCCGGATTCTGCTCTTCGGGATCCAGCACGTCCTCGTCATGGCCGCCACCCCCATCTCGGCGATCTTCCTGATGAGCGCGACCCTCCGCCTCGACCCCGGACTGACCGTCAACCTGCTCTCCGCCGCCTTCGTGCTCTCCGGAGTCGGATCCCTGATCCAGTCGCTCGGCCCGTGGAAGTTCGGGCCCCGGCTGCCGTTCGTGATGCTGCCGGGCGGCGCGCCGCTCATCCTCTTCCTCGCCATCGCCGAACAGCACGGTCTGCGCACGGCCACCGGCGCGGTGATCCTCACCGCCGCCTTCTACTTCGTCGTGCTGCCCGTCTTCTCGCGGCTGCTGGCCTTCTTCCCGGCCCTCGTCATCGGCACGATGATCGTCATCGTCGGTGTCAACCTGGTGAAGGTCGGCGCCGTCCTCGTCACCGGCCGCCCCGGACAGCCCGGCTTCGCCGACCCCGTCAACCTCGGTCTCGGCATGGCCACCATCGGCTTCACCGTCGTCTTCTACCTGCTCTTCACCGGCATACTGCGCCAGCTCGCCGTCATGCTCGGACTCCTCGCCGGCGCCGCTCTCGCCGCGTTCCTCGGTGGCATCGACCTCGGCCGGGCCGCCGACGGCGGCCTGTTCACCGTGCCGCAGCTGATGCCGTTCGGCTCACCCCAGTTCAACCTGGTCGCCGCCCTGCCGCTGATGCTCTACAGCCTCGCCTCCATGGCGGAGGCCACCGGCCAGACCGTCATCAACGCCGAAGCCGTCGGCAAGGAGATCGACAAGCGATCCGACGTCCCGAAGACCGTCCGCGGTGACGCGCTCACCTCGCTCTTCGGCGGGTTCTTCGGGCTGCCGCTCATGGTCACCAGCGGCGAGAACATCGGCATCGTCCGCGTCACCGGCGTACGCAGCCGGTTCGTGACCGCGGCCGCCGGCGTCGTCCTCGTCGTCATCGGGTTCCTGGCGCCCGTGACCCGCGCGATCAGTGTCATCCCGTCCGCGGTCGTCGGCGGCACGGCGATGGTCGTCTTCGCCGTGATCACCGTGCTCGGCGTGCAGATGCTCGGCCGCTCCGATCTTGACAAGCACACGAGCACCTTCATCTGCGCCGTCGCCCTCGCACTCGGTCTGCTGCCGATCCTCGTTCCCGGCGTGTACGGCGGCTTCCCGCCGAACGTCCGCATCCTCCTCGAAAGCGGCGTCGCCGTCGGCGCGTTCGTCGCCGCCGTCCTCAACATCCTCTTCCACCACGTCAGGCCGGCCATCACCGCTCGCCCGGCCGACTCCTGTACGGAAAGCGACCGATGAACCGGCTCACCCACGACCATCTGAGCGGCTCGGGCCCTCTCCTCCTCGTACCGGACGCCGTCCTGCTGCTCGAAGGACCCGCCGAGGGCCACGCCGTCGTCGTCGCCGACGGCGCCTTCCGCGCCGTGGGACCCGCCGAGGAGCTGGTGCGCACGCATCCGCACCTCGACCCCGTAGGCCTGCCGGGCCACCTCCTCATGCCCGGCTTCGTCGACGCTCACCACCACCTCACGCAGAGCTTCGGTTCCGCACTCGCCTTCGGGGAGCCGTCGGAGATCTTCCGCCGCGTGTGGGTGCCGCTCGAAGGCGAGCTGGATGAGGAATCGGCGTACGTGGCAGCCAAGTTGGCGGCGTACGAAGCACTGCGCGGTGGCTTCACCACCGTCGCCGACGCAGGAACCCGCGCCGACGTGGACATCGACGTCGTCGCGTCCGCCGCCCGCGACGCCGGGATCCGCTGCGTGCTGGGGCTCGTCTGCAACGACGCCGAGCAGGGGAACCCCTGCGACCCGTCCGACCCGTCCGTTCTGGCCGGCGCCGAGAAGCACCTCGCGCGTTACGAAGGCGACCCGCTGCTGCACCCCTCCCTCGCCGTCTCCATCCCCGAGGCGGCCACCGAGGAGACCCTCCGGCGCACCGCCTACCTTGCCGCCGAGTCCGGGGCGGTCGTCCAGATCCACGTCAACGAGCACCTGGCGGGGGTCGAGCGCTCCCTCGAACGCCATGGACTGCGCCCTCTCGAGTACCTGCACGGCATCGGCGCGCTCGGACCCCAGTTGCTCGCCGCGCACGCCACCCTCCTCACCCCGCGCGAGCTCACCCTGCTCGCCGACACCGGGACGGCGGTCAGCTACAACCCCGTCGCCAGCGCGTGGAAGGGCAACGCCGTCGCGCCCGCCACCGCCATGGCCGAACGCGGTGTCCGCTTCGGACTCGGCACCGACGGCACCCGGGGCGACGGCTTCCGGCTCGCCGACGCGGCCGAGTTCGCGCAGCGGCTCGCGTACGGGCTCGTCACCGGCGACTCGTCCTGCGGCGCCGGCTGGACCTGGCTGGAGCACGCCACGCGCGGCGGCGCCGACGCCGTCGGACTCGGCACGAGGACCGGCACGATCGCCGAGGGGCTGGCCGCCGACTTCCTCCTGGTCGACGTCACCACCCCCGAACTCGCGCTCTCCTGGGACCTGCCCTGGGAGCTGGTACGGCGCGGCAACCGCGACCAGATCACCGCCGTGTTCGTCGGAGGACGCCTGCGCCTGTGGTGCGGCGGGCCGGTCGACTGGGACGGCTCCGCCCTCGTACGCCACGCGGCCGAACTGGCCCGCGCCGCCGTGGGCAGGGCCGCCATCACCCGCGTACACCCCACGTCCACGGAGGCACGGGACATGGCGGCAGGGGGCGTGGCGGCAGGGGGCGTGGCGGCGAGGGACGAGGCGGTACCGGACACGGAGGCACGGGAACGGG
Organism: Streptomyces sp. NPDC059875; assembly: GCF_042731085.1. NCBI lineage: Bacteria > Bacillati > Actinomycetota > Actinomycetes > Kitasatosporales > Streptomycetaceae > Streptomyces > Streptomyces sp. NPDC059875. Next base: position 21,359 of record NZ_JBHWJZ010000026.1, on the reverse strand, counting down.
GCACCGCGCGGTGACCACCGAGACACTGGCGGTGCTCGCCGTCACGGTCGCCGCCGCCGCGTTCGTCCAGGGAAGCAGCGGACTCGGCTTCGCCCTGATCGTCGCCCCGGTGGCCGGGATCCTGGATCCCGGCCTGCTTCCGGTCTTCGTCCTGGCGTCGATGGTCCCGCTCAACGTGTACGTCGCCTGGCGCGAACGGGCCTCGCTCGATCTGCGCGGCGCGGGTTGGATCACGGCCGCGCGGCTCGCCGCCACGCCGGGCGGTCTGGCGCTGCTCTGGCTGATACCGGACCGCAGTATCGGCCTGTTCGTCGGCCTCGCCACCGTACTCGCCGCCGCCGTGAGCCTCGCGGCGCCCGCGTTCACACCCGGCCGGGCCGCCTATGTGGGCGCGGGTGCGGTGACCGGCCTGACGGAGACCGCGACGGGGGTCGGCGGCCCGCCGCTGGCGCTGGTCTACCAGCATCGGCCGCCCGCCGAGCTGCGTTCCACCGTCGCCGCGTGCTTCCTCGTCGGTGAAGTCGCCTCGCTGTTGCTGCTGTTCGCGACGGGGGAGGGGAACCCGGCCGACCTCGGGTGGGCACTCGCGCTGCTGCCGGCGATCGCGGCGGGCGCCTGGCTGAGCCGCCTGGTGCACCATCGGCTCGACGCGCGGCGGACGCGTCTGTTCGTGCTGGTCTTCGCCCTGGTCTCGGGGGTGGTGCTCATGCTCGGGATCTGACGCCGGCCGCCGTCCCCGGCGCGGACGCCATGGGTGCGGCTCTCGGCGCCGCTGCCTTGGGTGCGGCCTCTCGGTGCTGCCGCCATGGGGTGCGGCCTCCTCGGTGCCGCCGCGGGTCGGTCCCTTGGTCCCGACGCCTTTGGGTGCGGCTCCTCGATGCCGACGCCTTGGGTGCGGCTCCTAGGCGCCGGCGGCACGGGTGCGGCGGCCGGGGTGCCGCCCACCCGGCTCCGCCGCCACGGTGCGGGCCGCCGGGTCGACCGGCCGCGGATGTTCCTACCGCCCCGCCGCGCCCCGCAGGGACGACGCACGGGCGATCACCCGCGGCTCGGGCACCGTCGCCACCGTCGTGGCGGCGGAGTCACCGCGGAGCCGGCCCAGCAGCAGCCGCACCGCGTCGGCCGCCGCCCGGTCCAGGTGCAGGTCGACGGCGGTCAGCGGCGGTTCGCAGGTACGGGCGCGCAGACCGTCGTACCGGGTGACGACCATGACGTCGTCCGGGACGGTGCGCCCACTGTCCCCGATCGCCCGCACCGCGCCCACCGCGAAGGCGTCCACGAGCGCGCAGACCGCGTCGATTCCGGGGTGCTCGGCGAGCAGCGCGGCGCACGTCTCGTACCCGGCCTGCTCACCGCCCGCCTCGGGGGCCGTCGCCACGATCGGCACCCAGCCGTGCTCCTCGGCGACCCGGTCGAAGGCGGCGCGCGCGTCGACCGCCGAGTGCCGGGAACCGGAGCCGATGATCAGCGCCGGCTGCCGCGCGCCCTGTTCGCGCAGATGGTCCAGCAGCAGCTCGGCGACGAGCCCGCCGCGCAGGTCGACGTACGGCACGTCCTCCTCCGGCGACACGGGCCTGCCGAGCGCAACGTAAGGAAGCCCGCGCTCCTTCAAAGTGGCCACGGCCGCGTCATCCACGTCGGGCTCCACGACGATGGCCCCGTCGATGTCGACGGAGTACAGGGCGGAGCCGGACTGCACGGGAGGCACCAGCACCAACGCGTAGTCGTGCACGAGGGCGCTCTCGGCGGCAGCCGCTGCGACCTCCATGTAGAAGCCGAGCCGGGACGGCCCGCCGGCCACCGCGAACGGCATGGACGAAGCGAGCGCGATGGCCTTCGCCTGCCCGCGCCTCAGCCGCTGCGCCCGCAGGTTGGGCCGGTAACCGAGCTCGGTGGCAACCTGCTTGATGCGCTCCCGGGTCCGGGGGTCGACCTTGCCGATCCCGTTGAGGGCGTGCGAGACCGTCGTACGCGACACCCCGGCGACGCGCGCGACATCGGCGATCGTCGGCGGCCTCGGACCCGGACCGGAACTGGGCATGTGCGCGAACGCTCCTCGCGTGACAAGGACGGGTGACCCCACCATCTTCGCCGAACGGCGCGGCGGGCGTGCCGATGCGGGCGCCGAAGCGCCCGCATCGTACGAGCCGGGTCAGGGATGCGGTCAGGTACGGGGTCGAGGCGGAGCGACCGCGGGCGGGCGCGCGTTCCGCGCTCCGAGACCGGCGGCGATCACCCCGATGGTGAGGCCGAGCACGGGGAAGACGCCGAGGGAGAAGTACAGGGCGTCGGCCAGGTTCACGCCCACGGGAGCCGGCTCGCCCTCGCCGACGAGCAGTGTCCCGTCGACGGCGTGACGGCGCAGCGCCTCGGGCAGCCAGAGGGCGTAGGTGAGCGGCACGGTGGCGGCCACCATCCAGACGGCGGCCTGCAGGCCCGAGCGGAACGACCGGCCGGCCCGTCGCGCCGCGAACGCCGGGACGAGGAAGACGGCGACCGGTGCGAGCGGGAGCACGAGCGCGAGGAGGAGCACGAGCGGGAGCGGAGGCTCCGCCCCGTCGGTCCGGACGATCAGCAGGAACCAGGCCACGAACACGACGGCGGCGCCCGTGCCGAGGTGCGGCCCGAGCCGGTCGGTGCCCAGCCACCGCGGTGCCGCCACGGCGACCCACAGGCAGCCGGCCAGCGCAGCGGCGAGAAACACGGCCGCGACCGGCGGCAGGTGCTCGGCCGCGGTCGGCTGCCGGTGCAGGAAGGAGACCGTCACGCCGATCGCCGCGACCACGCCACCGGTCACCAGGACCGTCGGAATCGGCACTGGCAGCCGCGGCCGGAGCGAGCGGGCGACGGCCAGGACGACCATCGCACCGACAAGCCCGGTGAAGCTCACCGCGAACACCCGCAGTCCGGGCACCGCGGCGCCGACCGCCGGACCGACGACCGCCACCGAGGCCACGACCGCGCCGGTCACGAGCGCGAGCACGGGCCAGCCGACGGCGGGGCGCAGCCACAGCGTGGCCCGCGCACTGCTGAGCGCGAACCGCCACCGGTCCGACCGCCCTTCCACCTCGGCCAGCTCGGCGGTCATCGCCCGGCCCCACTCGTGCCGTCCCTCGGGCAGCGCCGCGACGGCGGCCGCGAGCAACCGCTCCGGCGGGTCCATCGCGGCCATCCGGGAGCCGACGGCGGCCCACCAGTGACGCAGCACGAACCGTGCGGCGAGCACCCACAGCAGTGGCGGGAGCACGAGGAACGCGACGGCGGTGTCGGGCGTGGGCAGCGGGTCGGCGAGCGCGAGAGCGACGATCCAGAACGCCGCCCACGCGACCACGACGCCCCAGGTCGTGACGGTCTGAAACCTGCGCAGGGTCCAGCTCATGCGCCCTGCCACCTCACTCTCGAATCGGACCGCCGGGTCGCCGTCGCGCCGACGGGGGCGGCGGCGAGCTCGGTGGCCAGCGCCCGACCGGAGCCGGTCAGCCGGTACAGGTGGCGTGGCGGCCGGCCGGCGGGGAGGCCGGTCTCCCAGCTGGTCTCCAGGAGGCCACGGTCGGTCAGTCGCATCAGGATCGGATACATCGAGCCGGGCTTGATGCCCAGGTGCCGGCACAGCTCATAGCCGTACCGCCAGGCGGCCGGCTCCTCGGCCAGTGCCAGGACCACGGCCGTGGTCTGCGCGGAGGGGCGTCGGGAACGGGTCACGCGGCTAACTCTATATAGGTAGAGTTATGTTGCCCAGAGCGCGGGAGAAGCGAGACGGCGAGCCGCGGACACACCGGAGAATTCGCGAAGCCGTGACCCTCCGCGCCCGCGAACGCCCGCTCCCCGCGCCCGAGATGGCGCGGCACATGGGGTGCTCACAAGGCCGCGTACTCGCTGACGACGTCGACGACCCAGGTGACGCCGTAGCGGTCCTTGAGCATCCCGTAGAGCGGCGCCCACTGCGCCGGCCCCAGCGGTCGCACGACGGTCGCGCCCTCGGAGAGTTTCGCCCAGTACGCGGTGATCTCCTCGGTCGTCTCACCGCGGAGCGAGACGAAGAACGCGTTCTCGCCCCTGGCCCACGGAAGGCTCGCGGGCACGTCGTAGGCCATCACGCGAAACCCGCTGTCGGCAGCCACCTGACCCCACATCACCTGGTCCGCCTCGGAAGGCTCCTGGACGTTTCCGGCGTCCTTGTACGTGACCACGGCCACGTCCCCGCCGAATACCGACTGGTAGAAGGTCAGTGCCTCGCGGGCGTCGCCTCGGAAGTTCAGGTGGGTCACGGCGTTCACGGACATGGTGGCTCCTTGTCGCTCGACGTATCGGCCGGTGCCGATCGCTCGATGACCACCGTCGCAGGAGAAGAGGACAGGTTGTGGCCGCTTCTTCGGGCGGACTCGGGCAGGATGGCGATCATGCAGAAGACCTCAGCGCGACTGCTGTCGCTGCTCTCGCTCCTCCAGGCGCGCCGGGACTGGCCGGGGCCGTTGTTGGCCGAGCGGCTGGACGTCAGCCCGCGCACCGTGCGCCGCGACATCGACCGGCTGCGCGAGCTCGGCTACCCGATCCTGACCGCCAAGGGGCCGGACGGGGGCTACCGGCTCGACGCCGGAACGGAACTGCCGCCGCTGCTGTTCGACGACGAGCAGGCCGTCGCGCTGGCCGTGGCTCTCCAGATCGCCACCACCAGCGGCGCCGGCATCGAGGAGGCCGCGGCACGCGCGCTGACCACGGTCCGACAGGTCATGCCCGCCCGGCTGCGCCGCCGGATCGACACGTTCAGGCTCACGGCTGTCCAGCAGCCCGGGACCCGTCCGGAACGGCAAGTCGACAGCGGGGTGTTGACGGCGCTCAGCGCCGCCGTGCACGCCCGTGAGGTGCTGCGCTTCGACTACGGGGCGGCCGCCGACGCCCCGCCCCGCCTGGCGCAGCCGCATCACCTCGTGACCTGGGGCGGGCGCTGGTATCTCGTCGCCTGGGACCTCGACCGCGAGGACTGGCGCACCTTCCGAGCCGACCGGATCACCCCGCGCACCCCCACGGGACCCCGATTCACCCCGCGCGAGGTACCCGGAGGCGGCGGCCTTCGTGGCCGCGAGGTTCCGGGGCGCCGACGAGTGGCCGTGCCGCGGCGAGGTGATCCTCGACCTGCCCGCCGCCGAGGTGTCGCCGTACACGCGCGACGGCGTCGTCGAAGAACTCGACGGAGACCGCTGCCGGCTCGTCCTGGGCTCGTGGTCATGGCCCGGCCTGGCCGCCGCCATCGGCAGATTCGACGCCGACATCGAGGTCGTCGGCCCGCCCGAACTCAAGGACGCCTTCGCCCACCTGGCCCGCCGCTACGCCGCCGCCGCAACCACCACACCGGCCCCGCCGCCCGCTTGAACGGGGTCGGCTCGGTACTGAAGGCCGTACGGCAACGCCGCTGTCTTTTGCGGTCCATCGCCTACTCGTTCAGCGGTACCCACCGCAGGCCGCCGGCCCGATGTTGAGAGAGTGTGAGTGGATCACGGCCGCGTTCGGACTGGGTGGAGCCCTCGTCGGTGCAACCTTGTCCTTTCAGGGCACCGTCTATCAGCAGAAGAGACTTGCCAGAGAGCGGCGACAAGCGGCGGAGGGAACCGCGGCGGCGGCGCTGGTCGGTGAGCTCATTCGGATGCGGCAGCATCTGTCCGGCATGCCCGCCGAGTACGGCCGTGGGCAGGCGAGGGACCGGATCGCCTGGGTGGGGCTCATGACGAGCGCCAGGGAGAGCGAGTGGAACCGCGGGTTCGAGGAGATCTTCGCACCGGCCGAAGCCGCCGCCCGAACCCTGCGGAACCCGGCGCTGCGCGAACGGCTTCTCCACGTGCTCGACATGCTGAACCACTGGTGGGCCCTGAACTCCGTCAATCCCGGCGTCATGAACAAGCGCTCGATGCACGAGATGATCAACCACGCGCTGGAGTGGCTCGGCGCCTGGCAGCGCGAGGACCCGATCCCGGAGCCCGGCGCGCCCTATCTGCGGGTCCACGAACTGTGGCAGCGGACGCAGGGCGATCGTGTGCTCGAGAAGCGGCGACACAGCTGAGTCGGGGATGGTTCCGGGCGAATCCGTCCATGCCCTCGACACGTTCATCCCCCTCGGCACACCTCCAGCGCGGATACGCCGTCGCCGCACGCGGCAGGCCCAGCGGCGGCGCGCCGCTGGGCCTGTGGACCGTCAACCAGGCGTGCTAGTCGACCAGTTCGCGTTCGCGGCGCGGAGGCGCCACCCGGCCGGCCGGGGTCGTGCGGGAGAGCTTCTCTCCCTCGACGTCGAGGTTGGGGAGCAGTCGGTCGAGCCAGCGCGGCAGCCACCAGGCGCTCTTGCCGAGCAGGGCGAACAGGGCGGGCACGATCGTCATGCGGACGACGAAGGCGTCGAAGAGCACCGCCGCCGCGAGGCCGAAGCCGATCATCTTGATGAAGTCGTTGTCCTCCACGATGAAGCCGGAGAATACGCTGATCATGATGGCGGCGGCCGCGGCGACCACCCGGCCGCCGTAGCGGAAGCCGGTGACGACGGCCTCGGCGGGCCGGGCCCCGTGGACGTACGCCTCCCGCATGCGGGTCACCAGGAACACCTCGTAGTCCATGGCGAGGCCGAAGACCACACCGATCATGAAGATCGGCATCGTGCTCATGATCGGGCTCGGCTGGTCGACGCCGAAGACATCGGCGAGCCAGCCCCACTGGAAGACCGCGACGACGGCGCCGAGCGCGGCGGTCACCGAGAGCAGGAAGCCGAGGGCGGCCTTGAGCGGTACGAGGACCGAGCGGAAGACCACCATCAGGAGCAGGAACGCCAGCCCCACGACCAGGCCGAGGTAGGGAAGCAGCGCGTCATCGAGGGTCTTGGAGAAGTCGATGAACATCGCGGTCTGGCCGGTGACCAGGACCTCGGCGCCGGTGTCGGCCTGGAAGCCGTCGGCGAGGGAGCGCAGGTGGCGCACCAGGTCCTCGGTGGCGGCGTCGGTGGGTCCGGTGGTCGGGACGACGTTGAGGATCGCGGTGTCGCCGGTCTCGTTGGCGGTGGCCGGGGTGACCGTGGCGACGCCCTCCTGCTCGGCGAGCTTCTTGCCGACGGTGTCGGCTGCGGCGGCCGCGTCCCGGCCCTCCACGGTGATCATCAGCGGTCCGTTGAACCCGGCGCCGAAGGACTCCGACAGCATGTCGTAGGCCTTGCGCTGGGTGGTGTCGGGGGCCATCGTGCCCTCGCCGGGCAGACCGAGCTCCAGGCTGGTGGCGGGCACGGCGACCGTGCCCAGGCCGACGACGGCCAGGAGCAGTACGGCGACGGGGTGACGCAGGACGTAACCGGCCCAGCGCGAGCCGAGGTTGGGCTTGCGGCGCGCGTCCTTCTCGGCGTGCTTGGCGGCCTTGCGCTGCTTACGTGCCGAGAGCGGCTTGCCGGAGAAGCGGGCGCGGTCACGGCGGCGCAGCACCTTGACCGGGGCGAAGCCGAGCAGCGCCGGTACGAAGGTGATGGCGACGAGGACGGCGATGGCGACGGTGCCCGCCGCGGCCAGACCCATCTTGGTGAGCATCGGGATGTTCACCACGGCCAGGCCGGCGAGGGCCACGATGACGGTGAGTCCGGCGAACACGACCGCGGAGCCGGCGGTGCCGACCGCCCGACCGGCCGCGTCCCCGCGGTCGCGGCCCTCGGTGAGCTCGGCTCGGTAGCGGGAGACGATGAACAGGGCGTAGTCGATGCCGACCGCGAGGCCGAGCATCATCGCCAGGGTCGAGGTGGGGCCGGACAGGCCGAGCGTGGCGCCGAGCGCCGTGATGGAGGAGATGCCGATGCCGACGCCGATGAGGGCCGTGAGCAGCGGCATTCCGGCGGCGATCGCCGAGCCGAAGGTGAGGATCAGGACCACGGCGGAGACCAGGATGCCGATCTGTTCGCCCGTGCCGCTCATCGCCGCTTCGATCTTCACGGCGTCGCCGCCGGCCTCCGCGGTCAGGCCGCCGGAGCGGGCCTTGGCCAGCGCGTCGTCGAGTGCGTCGTGCGCCTTCTCGTCGACCATGGTGGCGGGGACCTTGTACGTGGCGATGGCGTAGGCGGTGGAGCCGTCCTTGCTCACCGCCTGCGTCGTGAACGGGTCGCTCACCGAGGCCACCTGCGGGGACCTCTTCAACTGCGCGACCAACGCCGCGACGTGCTCCTTCTGAGCGGGGGCGGAGATCTTCTCCCCTTCGGGTGCGCGGACCACGATCCGGGCGCTCGCCCCGTCGGCGCTCGCGCCCGGGAACTTCTTCTCCAGGAGGTCGAAGGCCTTCTGCGACTCCGTACCGGGCATCGAGAAGGTGTCGGCGGGCGGTGTCGGCGCGGAGGAGGCGGCGACGCCCGCACCGAGGAAGATCACCACCCACAGCAGTGCCATCAGCCATCGCCGCCGGAAGGCGAGACGGCCCAGTTTGTAGAGGAAGGTAGCCACGGGTGGGAACTCCTGTCGGTGGGCAGGGAAGCCGGGAAAGTCGGTGGGCGGGGAAGGCTGGGAAACGCGCAGGGCTGAGCGGGGTGCGGCAGCGGGACGTACGAGGGGTGGCCGGCAGCCGAGGGCATGCAGCCACGGCAATGGCGCCAGACCGGCAGTGCGGTGGCGCCAAACCCGCTGACCTCAGTGGTGCCACCATGGCATCACGGCGGCGCCTTCGCAAGCCACCTAGCCGTCAAGGCGGCGCCATGACGCGCCGATGGGTGGGAGAATTCGCAGGTCAGAGGCGCCTGCGCCACGAATGAGTCATTGTGGCTCGCAATGGCGCCGCAGGTGTGCCATGATGGCGTCATGGACCTCACGCCCTACGTCGACAACCTCCGGCACGAACTCGCCGTCGCGGCGGACGCCGGCGGCGAAGACGCCCGCGCCCTCGCCGAGCGGCTCACCGCCCCCCTGGAATCCGCCGCCCGCCTGACTCTCCTCAACGCACTGTCCGCCGCCATGGGCGAGGTCACGCAGGAACTGGCGCCGGGCTCGGTCGACGTGCGGCTGCGCGGACTCGACCCGGAGTTCGTGGTGACCGCGCCGCCCGCACCCGAGCCGTTCCAGGAGGCCTACGCACCGGTGGCGGCGCCCGCCGCACCCACGTCGCCACCGCCGCCCACGGACGCCGACGACGGCTCCATGGCCCGGATCAACTTCCGCCTCCCCGCCTACCTCAAGGCCCGCGCCGAGGACGCGGCGGCAGCGGAGGGCCTGTCGGTCAACGCCTGGCTGGTACGGGCCGTGTCCACCGCCCTTGACGGCGGGGAACGCCCGAGCCCGCCGGGCCGCGGCAAGGACTCGGGCGGCCGGGGCTTCACCGGCTGGGTCCGCTAGGGCCACCGGCCCGGCCCACTCCACTTTCACCGGCGGGAGCACCGCTCCTGCCGACGTCACCCTTCACCCTTCACCCGCCTCACCAGCGGGATCACCCAACCGAGCCAAGAGGACGGGACAGCCATGCCTACTTTCGAGACCCCCGAACCGATCTCCGCCGTCGTCGAGCTGGACGCCGGCACCGCCCGCATCACCGCGGGGAAGCGCACCGACACCGTCGTGGAGGTGCTCCCACGCGACGGCTCCAACGACAAGGACGTACGCGCCGTACAGCAGACCCAGGTCAGCTGCTCCGGCGGGCGCCTCTCGGTCAAGACGCCCAAGAACCGGTCCGTGTTCGGCAAGCCGGGCGCCGTCGAGGTGACCATCGAACTGCCCGCCGGATCCGACGTCCGGGGCACCACGGGCCTCGGACACTTCTACTGCGAGGGCCGTCTCGGGGAGGCCGTGCTCAAGACCTCCCTCGGTGACCTCCAGGTCGAGGAGGCGGCCGGGGCCGACCTCAGGACCGCGACCGGCGACATCCGCCTGGCCCGCTCGACCGGTGACGTCGCAGTCGTCGGCGCGGGCCGGATCGAGATCGGCACGGTCGCGGGCGCGGCGACCGTCAAGAACAGCAACGGCGCGACCGAGGTCGGCGAGGTCACCGGCGGTCTGAAGACCAATGCGGCCAACGGCGACCTCTCCGTCGGGATCGCGCACGGCACCGTCGAGGCCAAGAACGCCAACGGCCGCATCGACATCGACGTGGCCCACGCCGGCGTCGACGCCAGGTCGGCCATGGGCGCCATCCGCGTCGGCGACGTCACCCGCGGCCGGATCGAACTGCGCACGTCCGTGGGTGACCTCGAAGTGGGGATCCACGAGGGCACCGCCGCCTGGCTCGACGTGAACACCAAGTTCGGCATGGTGCGCAACTCGCTCGGCTCCGCCGCGGGGCCCACGGAATCCGAAGAGACCGTCGAGGTACATGCGCGGACCTCGACCGGCGACATCATCATCCGCCGCGCCTGACCGGCGGGCGACAGCGTCACCTGCCGCGCCTGACTCGGCCGGGCGACGCCGTCCGCCGCGCCTGACCCGGAGCAGCCCCAACTCCCCATCCCCGAAGGGAAAGCGGCATGACTGCCACCCAGACATCCGCGCCGATCGTCGCGAACGCGCCCGCGCCGGCGATCAGCGCCACCGGACTGCGCAAGTCCTACGGCGACAAGCTCGTGCTCGACGGCATCGACCTGAACATCGCCGAAGGCACCATCTTCGCGCTGCTCGGGCCGAACGGCGCCGGCAAGACCACCACGGTGGAGATCCTTTCGACACTCATCGACGCCGACGCGGGCGAGGCCTGGGTCGCGGGCCGCCATCTGACCCGGGCCGTCGACGCGGTGCGCTCCGTGATCGGTGTCACCGGCCAGTTCTCGGCCGTGGACAACCTGCTGACCGCCGAGGAGAACCTGCTCCTCATGGCGGATCTGCACCACCTCGACCGGCGCGAGGGCAAGGCGCGGGCCAAGGACCTGCTGCGCCGCTTCGACCTGACCGAGGCGGCGGGCAAGACCGCCGTCACCTTCTCCGGCGGCATGCGGCGCAAGCTCGACCTGGCGATGACCCTGATCGGCGATCCGCGGATCATCTTCCTCGACGAACCCACCACGGGACTCGACCCGCGCAGCCGGCGCACCATGTGGGAGATCATCCGGGAGCTGGTCGCCGACGACGGCGTGACCATCTTCCTGACCACCCAGTACCTCGAAGAGGCCGACCAACTAGCCGACCGGATCGCCGTGTTGGACCACGGCAGGCTGATCGCCGAGGGCACCGCCGACGAGCTGAAGCAGCGCATCCCCGGCGGTCACATCCGGGTGCGGTTCGCCGACGCCCAGGCTCTGGACGCCGCCGCGGGCGTCTTCGGCATCGCCACCCGCGACGAGGACTCCCTCACCCTGCAGATCCCCAGCGACGGCTCCATCCCGAACCTGCGGGCCGTCCTCGACACCCTGGAGGCCACCGCCGTCCAGGCCGAGTCGCTCACCGTGCACACCCCCGACCTCGACGACGTCTTCCTGACCCTCACCGGTCAGCCCCGCGCCGCCGACGCCGTCGGCTCGCCCAAGGAGAACGTCTGATGGCCACCATGTCCTTCGCAGCCAGAGACTCCAGGACGATGCTGCGGCGCAACCTCAAGAAGGCCATGCGCTACCCGTCCCTGACGCTCATGGTCGCCATCATGCCCATCATGATGCTGCTGCTCTTCAACTACGCCTTCGGCACCGCCCTGGGCGCCGGCATCAGCGGACTGCCCACCGGCAGCAGCGACTACATCGACTACCTGGCGCCCGGCATCATCCTGATGGCCGCCACCTCCGGCGCCCTGACCACCGCGATCAGCGTGTGCGTCGACAAGACCGAGGGCATCGTCAACCGCTTCCGTACGATGCCGATCTCGCAGGCCTCGTTCCTGACCGGTCATGTCGTGGGCAGCGTGATCCAGACGATGATCGGCATCACGCTCGTCATCGGCGTCGCCTTCCTGCTGGGCTTCCGTCCCGACGCGACGCCCGTCGAGTGGGCCGCCGCCATCGGCCTCCTCGGCCTGCTCACCCTGGCTCTCACCTGGCTCTCCGCGGGCATCGGCCTGGTCGCCAAGAACGTGGAGTCCGCCAGCAACATCCCGATGCCGCTGACGTTCCTGCCGTTCATCGGCAGCGCCATCGTGCCGACGGACTCCATGCCCACGGGCCTGCGCTGGTTCGCGGAGTACCAGCCCTTCACCCCGATCACCGAGACCCTGCGCGGTCTGTGGCTCGGCACCGAGATCGGATCCAGCGCGGTCATCGGCCTCGCCTGGACCGTGGGACTCTCCCTGGTCGGTTACGTCTGGGCCCGCCGCACCTTCAAGACCGGCGCCAAGCGGTAACCGCCGCTCTCCTCGCGCCACTTCACCGATACGCACCACCTGCACCACACCCCACCCGACGATCGCAGGAGGATTCATGTCGTACGACCCGAAGGCCGCCGGGACCACCGCGGCCGGCGCCACCGCCGACGACACCACGACCGATGAGCTGCCCACCCTGCCCGGCGACCGGCGCACCGGCTGCCCCTTCGACCCGCCCGCCGAACTCGCCGCGCTCAGCGACAAGCCGATCCGCCGCATGCGCTACGCCGACGGACACATAGGCTGGCTGGTCACCGGACACGCCCCCGCCCGCGCGATCCTGTCCGACCCCCGCTTCAGCTCACGCTACGAACTCATGCATCCGCCGATGCCGATCGAGGGCGCGGCGGAGGGGATGCCGCCCGCGCCGGTCGGCGACATGATCGGCCTCGACGCCCCCGAGCACACGCGCTACCGGCGCCTGCTCACGGGCAAGTTCACCGTCCGCCGGATGCGTCAACTCACCGAGCAAGCGGAGCAGTTCACGGCCGAGTGCCTGGACGCCATGGAACAGGCGGGGCCCACGGTCGACCTGGTGGAGGCGTTCGCCCAGCCCGTGCCCGCGCTGATGATCTGCGAGCTGCTCGGCGTACCGTACGCCGACCGGGAGCGCTTCCAGAGCCACGTGGCGACCATCTTCGACCAGACGGCGAACGCGGAGGCGCAGGGCGAGGCCTATATGGCGCTGCTCCAGTACCTGAACGAACTGGTCCTCGCCAAGCGCGCCGAGCCCACCGACGACCTGCTCAGCGATCTGACCACCTCCGACCTCACCGACGAGGAACTTGCCGGAATCGGCGGGCTGTTGCTCGCCGCCGGGCTCGACACCACCGCGAACATGCTCGGCCTCGGCACCTTCGCCCTGCTGAGCAACCCCGACCAGCTCGAGGCGCTGCGCGCCGACCCCGCGCTCGCCGAGCAGACCGTGGAGGAGCTGCTGCGCTACCTCAGCGTGGCCGACCCGCTGCCGCGGGCGGCGCTCGAGGACGTCGAGGTGGAGGGCCGGCTCATCAGGGCGGGCGAGACGGTGACGATTTCCGTGCAGGCCACCAACCGCGACCCGCACAAGTTCCTCGAGCCCGACCGGCTCGACATCCACCGCAGGGCCACGGGGCACCTGTCCTTCGGCCACGGCGCCCACCAGTGCCTGGGCCAGCAGCTCGCCCGCGTCGAGATGACCGTCGCGTTCCCAGCGCTCTTCGCCCGCTTCCCCACCCTGCGCCTCGCGGTACCGCCGCAGGAGGTTCCTCTGCGGGACCGATCCAACATCTACGGCGTGATCAGCCTGCCCGTCACCTGGGACAAGGAGTAGCACCATGAGCGATCCACGAGAGCCGCTGCGCCTCAGCGCGGACCGTGACCGCTGCGCCGGCGCCGGCATGTGCGCCCTGACAGCACCGGAGGTCTTCGACCAGGACGACGAGGAAGGCCTGGTGGTGCTCCTGCACCCCACGCCGGCCCCCGAGCACCGGGCCGCCGCCCGGATGGCGGCCGGGCTCTGCCCGACCGGAGCCATCGCCCTCGACTCCCGGGATTCCACGGACGCGTAGCGACCGTGGCACGTCCCGGACCGAGAACCCCGCACCGTGCACCGGTGGGGGCTCTCGCGTGTGCGGACGCGTACGCCCCGTCCGACGAGGTGCCGCCGTCGGATCCGGGGCACGGTGGTCACGCCTGCCGTTGCTGTTTGCTTCGCGACGGGGAGGCGGACCTGGGTGCGGTCATGTCGAGCAGGATCATGGCGTCGTGGTCGGCGGTGCCGGGTTCGGCGGTGTAGACGCCGAGGCGTTGGCCCGGGGTGCCGTCGAGGAACACCGACTGGCCGGTGAGGTGCAGGGTGCCGACCTGGGGGTGGTGGAACGTCTTGCGGGCGGGCTTGTCGCCGGTGACCTCGTAGCGTTCCCAGAGCCCCGCGAAGTCGGGGCTCTTGAGGAGGAGTTCGCCGACGAGACCGGTCAGGTCGGGGGCATCCGGGGCGGTGCCGGCGGTGGCGCGAAGACGGACGACGCAGGCGCGGACCTGGCGGTCCCAGTCGGGGAACAGGTCGCGTGAGGCGGGGTGGAGGAAGAGGTAGCGGGCGAGGTTGCGCTGTGTGGCCGGCCAGTCCGCCAGGCCCGCGTACAGCGCGAGACCACCGGGGTTGGAGGCGAGGAAGGCCATGCTGCGGCTGACGATGTACGCGGGGTTGGGGCGCATCGTCTCCAGGAGCAGCTTGAGGTGGGGGCGTACGGTGCGGCTGGGCGGGGGCGGCGGCTCGGGTGCGTACCGCGCGGCGTGAACGGCCAGCTCGCGCAGGTGCTGGTGCTCCTGGTCGTCGAGGTGGAGCGCGCGGGCGAGGGCGTCGAGGACGGCGGGGCTTGGCCGGGTCTCCTTGCCGCGCTCCAGGCGTACGTAATAGTCGATGCTGATCCCGGCCAGCGTGGCGAGCTCCTCACGCCGCAGACCGGGGGTGCGGCGCAAGCCGGCGCCGATGGTGAGGCCGACCTGCTCGGGCCGCGTCTGCGTGCGGCGGGCCCGCAGGAAGCGGCCCAGCTCCGTGCCGCCGCCGTTGCCGGTCGGGGTGCGCTCGTGTGCCATGGATTCAGTTTCACACCGCTGTGACCTGCTCGGCCGTGCGGTGGGGGGCCCTGTCACTACCCCCGCACAGCCCGGCCTGCCACAGATCGGGAAAAGGCCTGAAGGTGGAGGAGTACCAGCCCCACCTCTCGCCCGGCCATCACCGGACCGGCCCGACCCCAGCACCTCACTCGAACGGAAGAACGATGCAGTACGTCACCCTCAACAATGGCGTCAGGATGCCCATCCTCGGTTTCGGCGTCTACCAGATCCCGCCGGAGCAGACCGAGCAGGCCGTCACCGGAGCCCTCGCGGCGGGCTACCGACTGCTCGACACGGCCGCCGCCTACGGCAACGAGGAGGCCGTCGGCCGCGCCATCAGGAACAGTGGCATTCCGCGCGAGGAGCTGTTCGTCACCACCAAGCTCTGGATCCAGGACTCGCCCGCCCAGGACAACACCCGGCGCGCCTTCGAGGCCTCGCTGGTCAGGCTCGGCCTGGACCACGTCGACCTGTACCTGATGC
Organism: Streptomyces sp. NPDC059875; assembly: GCF_042731085.1. Lineage (NCBI taxonomy): Bacteria > Bacillati > Actinomycetota > Actinomycetes > Kitasatosporales > Streptomycetaceae > Streptomyces > Streptomyces sp. NPDC059875. The sequence goes on along the minus strand of NZ_JBHWJZ010000026.1, from coordinate 6,008 downwards.
ACCAGCCGTACGGGGACGTGTACGGCCAGTGGCGGGCCATGGAGGACCTCAACCGCGAGGGCCTGACCCGGGCGATCGGCGTCGCCAACTTCTACCCCGACCGGCTCCTCGACCTCCTCCTCAACAACGAGATCACGCCCGCGGTCGACCAGATCGAGACCCACCCCTTCTTCCAGCGCACCGCCGACCAGGACCTCATGCGCGAGCGCGGCGTCCAGATCCAGTCCTGGGGCGGCTTCGCCGAGGGCAGGAACAACCTGTTCACCAACCCCCTGCTCGGCGAGATCGGCGCCGCGCACGGCAAGTCCGTCGCCCAGGTGGTGCCGCGCTGGCTGACCCAGCGCGGCGTCGTCGCCATCCCGAAGTCCGTCCGCGCCGAGCGGATGAAGGAGAACATCGACATCTTCGACTTCGAGCTCACCGACGAGCAGATGGCGGCCATCGCCACCCTCGACACCGGAAGCACGCTGTTCTTCGACCACCACGACCCGAAGATGGTCGACTGGCTCGCAAAGCGCCGCCTCGACGCCTGACCCGGAGGGACATCCGCTGTCAAAGGGCATCCGCGTCACGTCACCTCCTGCCCCGGCGCGACCATCGGCGAGGAGGTGAGAGGAGCGGGCGCCGAGACAGCGGCATGGCTACGGCGCAGAGGGCTGCCCGTCTCCGTCAGCCGACCCTGAGGGGGTTCGGGGCCCGCCGAACCGCGCGTACGTCAGGACGCCGACTTCCGTCGTAGGGTGAATCTCGCACGTGAGGGACAGGAGGCTGCTGTGGCCGAGACGACGCCGACCGGGACGACGGTCGCCGAGGTGATGGCCGAGCTGGCCGAACTCGAGGACCCGAAAGCGCGCGAGGTGAACGAGAGGCACGGTGACGATCACGGTGTGAACCTCGGCAAGCTGCGCGCGCTCGCGAAGCGGCTGAAGACACAGCAGGACCTCGCGTGCCGACTCTGGGAGACGGACGACACCGCGGCGAGACTGCTGGCCCTCCTGATCTGCCGCCCGAAGGCGTTCGGGCGCGACGAGCTGGACGCCATGGTGCGCGAGGCGCGCACACCCAAGGTGCACGACTGGCTCGTGAACTACGTGGTGAAGAAGAATCCGCACTCCGAAGAGCTGCGCCTGGCCTGGTCCGCCGATCCGGACCCCGTGGTCGCGAGCGCCGGCTGGGCGCTGACCACCGAACGCGTGGCGAAGAAGCCCGAGGGCCTCGACCTCGCAGGACTGCTCGACATCATCGAGACGGAGATGAAGGACGCCCCGGATCGCCTGCAGTGGGCAATGAACCACTGCCTGGCCCAGATCGGTATCGAGCACCCCGAGCAGCGCACCCGTGCGATCGACATCGGCGAGCGCCTGGAGGTGCTCAGGGACTACCCGACGTCCCCGGGCTGCACGTCTCCGTTCGCGCCCGTCTGGATCACCGAGATGGTGCGCCGGCAGAACGACAAGACGGTGGCTTGATCAGCGGAACTCGTCCGCCGCCGCAGTCTGATCACCCATCACCCGATCAACCACTCTCTACAATTGGTCATGTGCCTGACAGCGGCGCGCTGCGCCGCTCCCATGAACGGCACCACACACCCGAAGGGGGCGATCAGCGCATGACCAGGCCTGAGAGCGCGGGACACGACTACGACGTCGTCATCAGCGGAGCCAGCCTCGCCGGCAGCGCCGCGGCGATCCTGCTCGCTCGACGCGGTGTCCGCGTCGCACTGCTGGAACGCCGCTCGGACCCCGAAGCGTACAAGGTGCTGTGCACCCACTCCCTCTCGGCCAACGCCTACCCGGTGCTGGACGAACTCGGCCTCGTCCCCGCTCTCGAGAAGGCGGGAGCCGTCCGCAACGAGGCCCGCTGGTACACCCGCTGGGGATGGATAGAGCCGAGGGCCGCGCCGGCGGGACCCGAGCTGCCGTACGGGTACAACATTCGGCGCAGCACCCTCGATCCGTTGATCAGGTCCCATGCGGCGCAGACACCCGGCGTCGATCTGCTCCTCGGCCATCAGGTGACCGGACTGGTCCAGGAAGCCGGTCGCACCGTGGGGGTGCGCGCGTCGACACCACAGGGCGAGCGCGAGATCCGGGCCCGCCTGGTGGTCGGGGCGGACGGCAAGGACTCGCCCGTGGCGAAGTTCGCCGAGGTACCTGCTCGACAGTACGAGAACACGCGCTTCGGCTATCTCGCGCACTTCCGCAACCTTCCGCTGCACGGCGGGATCGCTCACGCCTGGTTCCTCGAACCCGATATGGCGTACGCGTTTCCGAACGACGACGGCGTGACGGTCCTCGCGGTGCTCCCGCACAAGGAGCGGCTGCCGGCCTTCCGGGAAGACCTGGAGGGCAGCTTCCTCGCATTCGTCCGCGCCCTGCCCGAGGCACCGCCCATCGACTCCGCCGAGCGCCTCACGAAGATCATCGGCACGGTCAACTACCCGCTCCACAGCCGCAAGCCGACCGCACCGGGCGTGGCGCTCATCGGCGACGCCGCCCTGACGGGCGATCCCCTGTGGGGAGTGGGATGCGGGTGGGCGCTGGAGTCCGCGCAATGGCTGGCCGAGTCGGTCGCCTCGGCCGCAACCGGTCGGGGCGACCTCGACAAGTCGCTCGCCATGTACGCACGCACACACCAGCGCCGACTGCGCGGTCACCAGTACCTGGCCGCCGACTTCGCCAAGGCCCGCCCGTTCAATCCCGTGGAACGGCTGATGTTCTCGGCGGCAGCACGCGACGACTCGGTGGCGCGCCACATGCACCTGTTCGCATCCCGCCTGATCGGCCCGCTGGGTTTCCTGCACCCCAAGGCACTGGCCAAGGCCACGGCCGTCAACATCAAACATCGCGGGCCGACCACGCCACCCACACGCTGAACTGCCCCGGCACCTCGACGCCTTCGACCGCTGACAGGCCCTAGCGGCGCAGCGCCTCCGCGCCCGCGTACTGGGCGCTGTCGCTCAACTGCTCCTCGATGCGGATGAGTTGGTTGTACTTGGCGGTGCGGTCGGAGCGGGACAGTGATCCGGTCTTGATCTGGCCGCAGCCCGTGGCCACCGCCAGGTCCGCGATCGTCGTGTCCTCCGTCTCTCCCGAGCGGTGCGACATGACGACGGTGTAGCCCGCCCGGTGGGCGGCGTTGACGGTGGCCAGGGACTCCGTCAGGGTGCCGATCTGGTTGACCTTCACGAGGACCGAGTTGGCGACGCCGGAGCCGATGCCCTCGCGCAGGAGGGTCTCGTTCGTGCAGAACACGTCGTCACCGGTGAGCTGGCAGCGCGCACCGACCCGTGCGGTCAGGTCACGCCACCCCGTCAGGTCGTCCTCGGCCATCGGGTCCTCGATCGACACGATGGGGTAGGCGTCGATCAACTTGACCAGGTAGTCGGCGTGTTCGGCCGGTGTGCGCCGTACTCCTTCCCCGGTGTAGTCGTAGACGCCTTCGCGGAAGAACTCGGACGACGCCGGGTCCATGACCAGGCCGATGTCCGTGCCCGGCCGGTAACCCGTGCGCTCGACGGCGGCCACCACGAAGTCGAGGGCCTCCTCGGCGGTGCGCAGGGCGGGTGCGAAGCCGCCCTCGTCGCCCACGCCCGTGGAGTGCCCGGCGGCGAGGAGGTCGCGGCGCAGGGTGTGGAAGATCTCGGACCCCATCCGCACGGCCTCGGCGAAGGTCTCCGCGCCGATCGGGGCGATCATGAACTCCTGGAAGTCCAGGGGATTGTCGGCGTGCGCGCCCCCGTTGACGATGTTCATCATCGGTACGGGCAGCAGCCGGGCGTCGGAGCCGCCGAGGTAGCGGTAGAGCGGCAGGCGGTGGGCGGCGGCCGCGGCCTTGGCGGTGGCCAGGGAGACCCCGAGGATCGCGTTGGCGCCGAGCCTGGACTTGGCAGGGGTGCCGTCCGTGGCGACGAGGGCGGCGTCGAGGCCGGCCTGGTCCTCGGCCTCGCGACCGGTGACGGCGGCTGCGAGCTCCGTGTTGACGTGGCGTACCGCGTGGTCCACGCCCTTTCCGTGCCAGCGGGCCGGGTCGCCGTCGCGGAGTTCGACGGCCTCGCGGGCGCCGGTCGAAGCGCCGGAGGGGACTGCGGCCCGGCCGATGGATCCGTCTGCCAGTTCCACATCCACTTCGACGGTGGGGTTGCCCCTGCTGTCGAGGACGCGGCGGCCGGTGACGGAGGTGATGGCGGTCATGGGAGTTCCTTCCCCGTTGTCGCATGCGTGCCGGGTTCGGCTGCGGCGACGGTGGCGCTGGACCCGGCGCGGGAAACTCTACAGCAGTGCTGCGCAGTTTCGCTGTTCAGCTCTGCTGTTCAGTCCTGCTGCGCACTCCTGCTGTGCAGCTGTGCTGCGTTAAAATTCGGTATGCCCCTTCCGGAATCCGCCGCCATCGCGGCCGAACTGCGCACCGCGATGGGAAAGCTCACGCGGCGCGTGAAGCTCGAGGACCAGATGCCGTTCGGCCAGGTGGCCGTCCTCGGTGCGCTGGACCGCAACGGTGCGATGACGACCAGCGAACTGGCGGCCGATCAGCGGGTACGCCCGCAGTCCATGGCCCGAGCCGTCGGACTGCTCATGGATCAGGGGCTGATCACGCGCCGGGCGCATCCGACCGACGGCCGCAAGAGCCTGGTCGAGCTCTCCTCTGCGGGCCAGGCGCTGCTGGAGGAGGAGCGGGGGCGCAGGGTGGATTGGCTTGCGCGGGCGATCGAGGCGGAATTGACGGGGGAGGAGCGGGAGCTGCTGGCGCGGGGGATCGGGCTGGTGGAGAGGCTCGCGGCGCACTAGGGCGTGTATCGGGTCGTGATCAACGAGCGGGTTCTCCCCGCGTGCCGATCCTCGATCCGGTGGATCGTCTTGCGTGACGCGTGCGGAGCTGACCGACGTGGAGTGGAGTTCATCGAGCCGTACCTGCCGATAGGACATGTTGGCCCGTACTCCGAGCGGTTGCGCCAGCAGGACGCCGGCCCCGGTGCTGATGGGCCCTCCTCTTCAACTGGCGTCGGCGTTAGGCGGGTTGCGGGGCGGGCGCTGCCGGAGTGGCCGCGACCTTGCGGGTCTCGCGCATGATCAGCAGGCCGTTGACCACCATCAGTGTCGCGGTCAGGCCGTGGATGCCGAGCGCGGTGGCCACGGAGCCGTGGTGGGTCAGCACGGTGGTCATGTCGCCGTACGCGGCGAAGGCCTCCACCAGCAGCGCCCAGCCCAGTGCCCGGCGGTGGCCCGTCACCAGCAGGATGCCCAGGACCAGGGCCAGGACGACGTCGCGGATTCCCTTGATGATCAGGAAGCCGCCGCCGTCGCCGGACGGCCAGCTCGGCAGGCCGAAGCCCGGTGCCGTCGTCTCCGGGCTCAGGATGAACTCCGTCCCGAACCAGAGGATGAAGAGGATGAAGGCGGCGGCCAGGAAGGTGTTGATCTTCGTCAGTGACATTGTTCTTCTCCTTGCGAGTCTGCGTCGGCTTGGTGAGCTTCGTGGAGCTTGCTGAGTCGTGTGAGGCCTGATCAGGCCGCGCGGACGCGGCTGGTCGAGGGGCGCGGCTTGTCGGGATCGCGGGTGTGGGATCTGAGCGGCACGTGCATTCCCGGATGTCGGGATTTCGGTGGCGAGCTGCCGCCCGGGGAGTGGGGATCGCGCGCCACCAGCGGGGGGTCGGTCCGCGGTGTCAGGTGAGGGCGGCGGCGAGCAGGGTGAAGGCGGCGATGATGACGGCGACGCGGATGTAGTGGAAGCGGTTCCAGCGGTTCAGTTGCTGCTTCCAGTCGGCGGGCCGGTTGTCGGGGGTCCACGTCTTGTTCCGGTTGTTGATCGGGACGAGCAGCAGGATCGACATGATCACGCTGAGGATCAGCAGTGCGCCGGCGGTGACGACGAGGCCGGTGCCGTGGTGGTGCCATCCGGCGATGGCCCAGGCCGCGACGAGGACGAGCGAGCCGATGTACCAGACCGGCATCACTGCGCCGAGCATCCGGCCCCCGTGGGCATGGCCGAGTTGGGCACTGTCCTCG
>NZ_JBHWJZ010000025.1:0-141699 GCF_042731085.1 Streptomyces sp. NPDC059875 | reverse complement strand
CTATGACAAACGCGCCAGCCACTACCAAGCCATGGTCACCCTCGCCTGCCTCCGACTCTGGCTGCCATGACTTTCCGGACAGGCCCTAGGGCCTGTCCGGCCGATCATGCGGTTGATCCGAGCACCGGTCCAATCCGGGAGGTCGGGAAACGGGGAAGCGCCGGGCCGGGGGATCTTGGCGCGCTGGCCCTGGTAAAACAGTGACCGGTGGGTATCCAGGAGCGCCAACGCAAGATGTACCGGCCGCTGCAGCGGGCCGGCCTCGAGGTGATCCCGGACGCAGTGCCGGACGGCACGATGCCGTTCGTCTTCGGATGGCATCCCAAGGACGTTGTCGGCCGCTTCTCCCGCCAGTACGAAACCCCACGGCTCGTCGAGCGTCTCAACGAGGACTGGTACGACCTGGCGGTCTCCTCGGGCCTTCTCGACCACCGGCGCGAGTTCCTCGTCCTGCTTACCCACGGCACCCACACGCACCAAGCCGTCCTGCGTAAGCAGAACCAGCACTATGGCCGCCGTGCCGCACCGGCGGTCTGGACCCGGATCCGGCTCCTGGACCGCTGGGACATCATGGGCCGGGGTGCTGCATCGGCGTTCCTCGGCATACGTGCGGGCCACCCGGGCTTCGGCATGATGGCGCTCGACAGCAGCGTGTACATCAGCTGCTCGACGGGCGAGATCGGTGTCGACGTGAGTGCGGTGGCCCACCCGGCCCGCTCTGAGAACATCCTGCAGGACCTGGAATGGTACGCACATTGGGACTATGCCCTTGCCGACAAGGAGTTGCAGAAGCGGATCGCCGTATGGCTCGCGGGCGCGCACCGGGGACCGTCAGCCGTTCCGACCGATGACCACGCGCCCCCCTGGCGGCGAGGTCGGTAAGATTGTCGCCGTCCAGCTGATTATGTGACTACTCCGTTGCCGAATCGTTCACGTGGTCATGGGGCGGGGTGACCTGACGGATGCCGAATGGGAGCGGCTTCGGCCGTTCCTGCCGGTCAGTAACGGTCGTTGCGGCCGGTGGCGGGATCACCGGCAGGTGATGAACGGGATTCTGCACCGGGTGCGGACCGGCGTGCTGGCGTGACCTGCCCGAACGGTTCGGTCCGTGGAAGACGGTCTATGAACGCCACCGCCTATGGTCGGCCGACGGAACCTGGGAACGCTTGCTCCGGCAGGTCCAGGCCGAGGCCGACATGGCCGGGGAGGTCGGCTGGAACATCTCGGTCGACTCCATCGTGGTGCGTGCACATCAGCACGCCGCCTGCGCCCGCACCGATCCGCCGCCGGCTCCCGCCTCAAAGGGGGACGTGCCGGCAGAACACCAGGACGAGACGCCGTGGCAGAGCCTCGTCGCCCGTCTGGCGGAGGTGGTGCAGAAGGTGAGGGCTTGGGCCGCTCGCGCGGCGGGTTCACGACCAAGCTCCATCTGAGTGCGGACGGCCTCTGCCGTCCGTTGTCTCTGATCATCACCCCGGGACAGCGGGCGGACTGCACACAGTTCGAGCCGGTGTTGGAGAAGATTCGCGTCCCGCGGATCGGGCCGGGCAGGCCGCGGAGGAGGCCTGACAGCCTCGCGGCGGACAAGGCGTACAGCAGCGGCCCCTGCCGCGAGTACCTGCGTCGTCGGGGCATCCGGCACACGATCCCGGAGAAGGCCGATAGCCAGGCTGCCCGCTTACGCAAAAGCTCTCGCGGCGGACGGCCAATCGGTTTCGACGAAGAGCGGTACAAGAAACGCAACACCGTCGAGCGGGCGATCAATCGTTTGAAGCAGTACCGGGCGGTCGCCACTCGCTACGACAAGCGCGGCTACGTCTTCCTGGGCACCGTCACAGCAGCAGCCCTCTCCATCTGGCTGTGAACGTGATCGCCCGGACAAGACCTAGTGGGCGGTCCGGTCGGGAGCCGCACTCGACCCGGTGGGGCGGCTGGACGCGGTACGGCGCAGGCCGACGCACAGTGCGGATCGGCTGTCCGCGACGGGTAAACCGGCCGTGATCACCACGGGCACGAGCTTCTGCCCCGTGCCAGGTGGCCAGGTGAACCGTGCAGGTCCCGATGCCGGACGTCCCGGGAGCATCCGAGTCCATGATCGGCCGGAAACTTCCGCAGCGGCCGGTCCCCGGCGCAGCGGAAGGCGCGTTCAGCAGGGGCCCTTGTCCTGACCGGTGCCGCAGACCGGACCGGGGTCTTCGTAGATGGAGATCAGGAAGAGAGCGAACGCGACCAGAGCGATCGTGACACCGATCGCCCAGTACCTGTTCTGCCTGCGACGGGCGTCCTCGTCGCGCCCGTCGCGATCCTCGTCAGCGTCCATGACATCCCCCTCGGAAGGCTTCCCGCCGCCGGACCTTTCCGTGCGGTGTGCCGTTTTCCCCTGGAGATTCTTTCTCGTCCACAGGGCACTCACTCCTACAAGCCCCGAGACATACGCCCCAGGGCCGGCTGGGGCGCCGCCGGCGCCCCGATCCCTCACCGCGGAGTCGATCAAAAGCGTCTTCTTCCCGGACCCCGGGCAGCTGATCGGCGACGGCGAGCCATCCGGCCGGCAAGCCGGGCACTGGCGCTGGTGCGCCGGCAGCGGAGCTATTCGCGGCACGCGCTGTCGCGGTACGAGATGCTGCTCGACGGCCAGTACGGGCAGACCGGCCGGGCGGCTGCAGACGGCCGTACGAAGCGATCGCGGCGGGTATCCCGCGTCAGGCGATGGAGCGCGGGCGCCGAATCGGCACGGAGCGATGAGTTCTGACGTCCTCGACGGTCTTTGGTGCATGGAGAAGACGCAGCACATCGATCTGGGAACGGCCGCGGAGCGGGTGGCACGGCTCGCCGAGGGCATCGACGACGAGCGGCTCGGGGACCCGACGCCATGTCCGCAGTACGCGGTACGGGAGGTACTCGCGCATGTCGCAGGGCTGAGCGTGGCCTTCCGCGACGCGGCCCGCAAAGACTTCGGGCCGACGACCGGTACGCCGCCCGGCTCGGTCCGGCCGGTCCTGGCGGACGACTGGCGTACCGGGCTGCCGAAGGCGCTCGACGCACTGGCGGCGGCCTGGCGCGAGCCAGGCGCCTGGGAGGGAGACACCCAGGCGGGTGGCGTCGAGCTGCCGGCCTCCGTCATGGGCATGGTCGCGCTCAACGAGCTGCTGATCCACGGCTGGGACCTCGCGCGGGCGACGGGCCAGGCCTACGAGGTGAGCGAGGAGGAACTGGCGGTGTCCGAGACCCTGCTGACTCCAGAGGAAGACGCTCCGGCCGAGGAAGGATTCTTCGGCCCGATCGTCCCGGTCCCGCACGACGCGCCCCTGCTCGACCGAGTGGTGGGCCTGAGCGGCCGACACCCGGACTGGCGTCCTCCGGCGTCCTGACGAACCAGGAGAAGACAACGGCGACTGTCCCCCGGCGTACACCAGCCCACCACGTCCACGGGACTCCGGCCGCCCCGGTGGGCGAACGACATCAGCCGGCCGTGCAGGCCCAGCAGAACAAGCAGGTCACAGGTAGCGTCGTGGCAATGACGTTCAGCGCCTGTCCGAGGACACGCCGCCTGCCTCGAACATTCCGAGACAGGCGCTGACTCTTCCGGATGCCACTCGCAGCAGTTGGGGCACTGCCGGACAGCCCTGATACGCAGGCCTCACCGCACTCGTCATCACAGCCGCGGGCGCTGTGTTCTGGCCCGCCATCTCACTGCTCTGGCTCTGCACGCGATCGGGGTTCTGGCGCAGATCTTGGGGAGCGGTCGCGGAGGTTACTGAGGTCTTCTCGGCAACGTGAGGTTGCGGTGAGTGACGGGGCGGGTGCATGCTCGCGGCCTAGTTCAGCGGCGCCAGGGTGCGCAGGACGCAGAACTCGTTGCCCTCGGGGTCTGCCATGACCACCCAGCTTCGGCCTGGGCCTTGGCCCACATCCGTCTTGGTGGCGCCGAGGCTGAGCAACCTGGTCACCTCGTTCTCGGTGCTGCCGTTGATCGGGCTGACCTCGAGATGAAGTCGGTTCTTCACGGTCTTACCCTCGGGCACCTGGATGAACAGCAGTGTGGGAGGCATCTGGCGAGCCCGGACATCCTCGACGGTCGGCACCCAGGAGCCGATCTCAACCTTGCCCTCGCTTTTGTCTATCACCTTGAAGTCCAGGACCTCGCACCAGAAGGCCGCGAGTCTCTCCGGATCGTGGCAGTCAACGGCCAACTCGGTGAACCTACTTGTCATGACTCTCCCAGATAGTGCGGACGGGACTCAGAGTATTGGCCCGAGCCGCCCTCGTCCCGCTCCAGCTCCAGCTCGAACAGGGCTGCAGCACCTGAACAGAGGTCACGAACTGTCAGGCGACATTACCGACAAGGGTTCACTGAAGGAGGATCATCCTGCGGACTCCACGGCGCGGGCAGTCGCCTGCAGCGCGGTGTCCACCGTCTCGAAGTCGAGGCGAGCCGCACGCTCCCGAACGGTGCGCTCCCACTCCGCAAGCTCCGCGCAGCCGCGGTCGTCGTCGGCCAGGTGCTCGTGCCGCAAGTCCTAGCGCGCGTCGAGCCGGGCTTCCTCGAGGGCCGCCGCGACGGCGTCGGCGTCCATGCCTTTGGCACGGCACCGCACGACGCGCCTGCCGATGCGGGCGTGGTCGACCAGCTCGCGGGGCGCGGCTACGCGGGGGCGGTCGGCGTGCGGTGCTCCGGGCCGGCCAGGGCGTGGTCATCGTCGGCCTCGTATTCGTGGGGTGGATTCGCAAGTGGGCCACCGCCAGAGCGTTGTATAGCGGCCCGCCGAATATGTTTCATCAGCAGTCCCGGAATTCGGCCGTGTCAGAACCGGACCTTCGTCGACTGGACGTGGGTAAGAACTTCCTGGCCTTCGTCGGCATAGCCGCAACCCTCATCGGCTACCGCCGCCTGAAGCGACGAAGCGCCCGTCAGGAGCGGGAGAACACGGCCACGTCGTAGCGTTCGAGGACTGGCCGGGGCTTGTCCAACGCCTCTCTCCGGGCCGCGGCCTCCAGGCGTTCAAGGCCCCAGTGGAACTCCTCATCGGTGAGATGGGTGAACTTCGACTGAGGCCGGCTGACCAGCCTGGCGTGGTAATCCGCCAGGTTCGCTGCGACCGGCTGGGCAAAGGAGGTGACCTCGTCCAAGGTGAACCCGGCAGAGACGAAGTCGGCGACCACTTCCGCTTCGCTCGGAAAGCGTCGCTCATCGATCGCCCGGAGCTGCGGCCAGTAGTCGTACACCAGCGCATCCAGCCGTTCGCGGAACGTCGTGCGGACGACTACCTTCCCGCCGACGCGCAGCACGCGGACCAGTTCCCGGGCCGCTCGCACGCGGTCGGGGATGTGATGGATTACGCGGGACATCAAGGCCAGATCGAAGACGCCCGCAGCGGCGGGCACCGCCTCCGCCTCCCCCGACAGATACCGCACGGCGGGATGCGGATGATGCCGTCGGGCCTCGGCGAGCATCACCTTGGACGCATCGACGGCCACCACCTCACTTCCCTCGATCCAGCGAGCCATCGCGGCCGAGAACATGCCCGTTCCCGATCCGATCTCAACGATGGAAGGCGACGACCGCTGCGCATAGGCAGCGATCAGCTCGACCCAGGCCCGCAGCGAGGCCTCGGGCATCTCGTTGCCACGCTCGTAGGCGCCAGCCAGTCGCTCGTCGTCATAGACACGGCTCATGGAACCGATCCTCACCCAGGGATCACACCCAAACAAGAACACCTCCGCACCCCACGGACGCCAAAGGAAACGACGTCTGAGAACTGCTGACAGAACGCATGTCGATGGGTCGGTGATCGTCGTGGCGTGCTTGGGCCGAGACGCGCCGTCCAGGATCGGCGCAGCCTCACCCGCCCGCCGGCCGAAGAAGACCACCGCCGTGAAGTCCTGGAAGCTGCCCGGCTTTCGAGCTGGCCCACCTGCGGCTGATGACGTACGGGTCGGCTATGGCAGGCGGACGATGCGCGTGAGCTCCGCGGCGCCGCCCACGTGGACAAGCAGGCCGGACGGGCTGTGCTGTGCGGTGGCGGTGATCGTGGACGGGCTGCCGAGGGAGTCGCCCATGTCGACGGCGAGGTCGGTGATGTTGGTGATGTTGGTGATGGCGGTGATGTCCCGAACGGCTAGGTGAGCAGCGAGACATGCGGTGCTGTTGGCGTTGGCGATGTCCTCGGCGACACCGATCGACGGGGCGAACATGCGGGCCGCGATGCGGCCCGTGGACGTCGGCACGGAGTAGACGTAGCAGCCCAGGAAGCCGAGACGGTCACAGGCGGTACGGAGCCGTTCGAGGTCCGGGCCGAGGGCGGCGAGTACGGACCGCGAACGCACGGGAACCAGTAATCGGGGCCGCCCCACCGAGGCGACGCGGGTACCGTGCGCGAGCATGTCCGAGGCGACGCCGAGAGCGGGCAGGACGAGGTCGCGCTCGATCCCCGTGGGCTCGCGCAGGTCGACCGGACCGGGTTCGAAGGCGGCATTGACATGTCTCTTCTCCCGTACGGACCAGCCGGCGAAGACACGCCCTGCCGCATGGAGAGTGGTTCGGTACTTCTTGCCCCCGGCTCGCCCGGCCAGGAAGGCCAGAGCGGCAACCGTCCCATGGCCGCACGCAGGCAGTTCTCCCTCGGCAGTGAAGAAACGAAGGGAAACCGCGGGCCCGCCGGGTCGGCCGTCGTGCACCGAGACGAAGACGGCATGCGACGTGCCCATCAATACCGGCACACGACGGCGCTCGTCGTCGTTCAACGGCGCCTCGTCCATCACCGCGGTGGGGCTGCCGCCTCTGCCTTCGCGCAGACACGCGCGGACGATGGCTACAGGCAGACCACGCCCGCTCATCAGCGCCGGCCCCGTGGTCAGCGAGCCGGGTAGGGGGTGGCCCAGGTTTCCTCGTCCAGGAGGAGTCCGTTGGCCAGATGGCTGATGGTCCGGTACCAGCCGGTCAGCACGAGGAACTCCAGCAGTTGGGCCTCCTCGTAGTGGTCACGCAGGGCGCTCCACGCCGCGTGCGAGAGGTGGGCGGTGTCGTGCAGCTCGTCGACGGCGCCGAGCAGCGCCGCATGCCGTGGCGGCCAGCAGGCGTTGGACGTGGGGTCGGTGTCGGCGGTCGCGCGGAGCTGCTCAGGGCTGAGTCCGACCTGCTGGGAGAAGACGGAGGCGTGCACGCCCCATTCGTAGGAGCAGCCGGCGCGGGCGGTCACCCTGGCGATGACGATCTCGCGGTCCAGGTCGGGGAGGAGTCCGTGGCCGAGCAGTCCGGCGCCCACGGCGAACATGCGGGAGGCCAACTCGGGGTTGCGGTGCAGCACCCGGAACAACGCCAGAGGCTCGTGCGCCACCCCGGGCGGCATCCACCTCCGGAGCGCCCGGTCGATCTGCGCGGAGTACGGCGGTTCGAGTGGTTCGATGCGCGGCATGCGCCACTCCTTCGCTTCTGTTCTCGAAGCACTATGCTGCTTCGAGAACAGAAGCACAAGGAGCGGGCATGGAAGCCAGAACGCCGCGGCCAGGCACACCGGTACGAGGGTCCGAGTCGGGCCGTCCGGTCATGGCCGCACTCGATCTGCTCGGGCGGCGCTGGACGCTGCGCATCCTGTGGGAGCTGCACCAAACCCCGGCAGGCTTCCGCGAGCTGCAACGCCGATGTGAGCGCATGTCCTCCAGCGTGCTCAGCGCCCGGCTCGGCGAGCTGACCGACGCCCGCCTGCTCGCCCTGCACGCCGACGGCTATCGCCTCACCCCACTCGGCAACGACCTCGTCGATGCGCTCCGCCCGCTCGACGCATGGAGCCAGCGATGGGCGGGCGAAACGGACGCCGACTCATCATGAGGACCACAACAGCACCGATCGGATCCAACCACCTCAAAGATCATTCCGTTAGGAGTCCTTAGTGCGCGCTCCCGCCCAACGTCTGACTGTGAGCCTGGCTGTGACGGCACCCGCCCCCGCCTACTTCGCGTGCCAGGACCCGAGGTTGTTGTCACCCGCGCCCGCGGCGCGCTGGAGGGCGTCCGAGCGACCCACGATGCCGTGAGGCAAGTATGCGGAGCGGACGTCCAGCTCCCATCCGTGCACCTGGACGGCGAGCGCCGCCAGGGCGAGGGCGTCGGGCGGCAGCAGCGTGCGCGGGGCTGGGTCTGTGCCCACGCTCTCGCGGTGGACGACGAGCCGGGCCGCCAGGGCCTGCTCGAAGGCGCGCCGGTCGTCGTCGAGCAGGACGCGCAGCAGTCGCTGATCCGGAGTCAGCGCCGGGGCCGCGTCGAGCCGCTGGGCGGCATCGGCTCGCTCCTGCGGGTCCGGCTTGCGCAGCGGCACGGTCGGCCAGTCGCGGGGCAGGTGCCCGCTTGCCTCGGTCAGATAGAGGCAGAGCGCCTCCATCGCGGCCAGGTCGGCCGGCTCCGACGTCGAGGTCAGCTTCGAGTACGGCACTCCGTCGCGGATCGCGGGGGCGAAGTCACCGCGCAATAGCAGTCCCGTGACCCGCCGCCAGTCCCACACCAGTCCGCTGACCACGACCGCTGCGAACGTGTCCAGCCACGTACGGGCCGTGGGAGCCTCGTCGACGACGTCCTGGAACGCCATCTCCTCGCTGGTCAGCTCCTCACGCACGAGCAGCAACGTGATCTCCTGGTCGCCGTTGGGGTAGCAGCCGAGACTGATCACGCCCAACGAGCACTCCGCAGCCGTCACCAGCGCGTGGCGCGAGGTTTCGTCGAGCCCGGGCTCCGTCAGCGCGCGAGCGGCGACGTGATCGAGCAGCTCGTCGGCCATCTCCCGCAGCCGGTTGAGGCGAAAGCTGCCATAACGCATGCTGTGCCACCTCCCGAAGGCCCGCCCGTCGATGTCGTCGAGCGCCTGGGCTATGCGCTCCTCGCTCACGTCGTGATGCGCCACTGCCTGCACGAGTGCCGTCCTTTCAAGATCGATCCGCCGGAAAGCGGCACGCTATCAGCGCCCTCGGACATCGTTACCCGAACGCCCGGCCTCGTCGGCGGGTGCGGCCAGCCCAGTTCCAGCCCGCGATGTCGGCGTAGTACGCGTAGTCGTCAACACGAAGTGTCGGGCGGAGAGCTGGGCGCGCCGCCCCAGCTCCAACAGGCGGTGGATCTGGTGGCCGCACTGAGGAGTCGGTGCGGGCCGCACGCGCACACCCTGGCAACTGACACCTCCCTCAGCGGCGTTGGGTATGCAGAAGATCGCGCCGGGTGGTGACGAGCTCGCGCCACCGTGCGCGGGTGGCCTGTTCACCGTCCAGCCATCGCGGCGCCACGTGTCCGGCGGGCAGCGGGAGGTCGGCCATGAAGGATGCGATGTAGTACGCGAAGTCCCCGTTCCGGGTCAGGCCGCGCAGCCGGGAGATCGTGGCAGTCAGCGCGCCTTGGGCGTCCATGACAGCCTGGTGGAAGGCGAGGGCCAGCTCGAGGGTGGACGTCATGGAGGTGAGCCCGGCAACGTCGAGCTCAGTACGCAGGACGCGTACGCGGCCCTCGATCCCGGGGCTGTCGGCATCCCGGATGAGGGCGGCGACGGACGCGTTGATGCTAGTGGCACGCAGGGCGAGATGGGCCAGGAGCCGCACCCCGCGGGAACGGGCCGTGGTGGTGCGGCTCGTATGGTGCGCCGGCCTCGCCTCGCGCGGTGAGCCAGGCGATCGACACCGAGGTGCCGCAGCCGGCTCGCCGGAGCGGCCTCGATCTGAGGACCGCTCCGGGAGCGCGGCACCACCAGGACCAACGCGCAGGTCAGCAGCGCGGGATGAGCCTGCTCCAGTCCGCGTATCTGCCCGTCGTCAGATAGTGGTCGTTCACATACCCGCCGGACAGTGCGCCACCGGTGTCGACGAAGAACCAGTACCGGTTTCCGGTGCCGTCGGCGTCCACCGCCCCCTCGGTCCAGCACTGCAGGATGAGCTGGTTGCCGTTCTGGCCGCGGTAGTACTGATTGCGCCCGTGGTCGTAGTCGGGCGCGTTCTGCAGGCCGAGGAACGACCCGGGGTGGATGCCGGTGACGCGTGCGCACCAGTCGTTCGGATTGCCGCCGATGGAGCACCGGTAGGGCTTCTGAGCGGCCGGCGTCTCAGGTGCCCCCGCGCACCGGGGCACGTTCGGAATCCACGCCGGACCGCGCAGATAGAGGTTGCTGATCCAGCCGTGCTGCTCGGGCAGATACGACCAGACGTCATTGGTGACGTTCCCGGACGTCACCTTCTCACCACGCTGTTGGCAGGCGACGTACACGGTGGTGGGCTCCGCGAACCGATGGCTGATGGCGGCGTCCCGGGTCGGTGCGGTACGGACGTTGACGTTTCTGGCCCACATCTGCACCGGCGTGGTCCCGTCCGGCGGGCCCGGGGGGCGGGGCGGTGGGTGCACGATGCCGCGCTGCGCCATCGCCGCGGCCACGGCACGCTCTGCGGTCCGGGCCGCGATGCGCGCGCCCTGCCGGTTCTGCCACGCGATCACCGGGTTCCCGTTCTCCTGGGCATTGTCCCGGTAGGAGATGTGGGGTGGGTTCCCCGCGCCTCCGATGATGCTCTGGAGGAACTCCTCCATCCAGTTGCCCGTGCCCGGACGGCCGGGCTTGTTGCAGACCAGGTCGTCGGTCCGGCAGACGTCGAAGTACCGTCCGTCGCCGATCATCCCGGCGAACACCGAGGGCACGGGGAGACGCTGCATCAGCCCGCCACGGTCGACGGAGGTGTCCGCGGGCCGGTAATCGGGGCCGAGGGTGAGCATCTGGCCGTTCTGCGCCATCCCGAGCTGCCCGTTGTGCCGGGACGCGTCGCCGATCGTGATGGCGGCGCCGACCGTGTCGGAACGGCGCTGATCCCCGGTCACTGCGTGGGAGGCGAGAGCGTTCTTGACGACCTGGCCGCCCTGGGAGAAGCCGATCAGGATGAGCGTCGGACGGCTCGCGCAGGAGGCGTAGAACTGGATCTCACGGACCAGTTCGTCGCGCCCCTGGTACATCGAGGGCCAGTAGTCGACCGGCCCCGGATGGTCGCCGAACGGCCAGGGAAAGTGGAGCGGCCAGTCCAGGGCCGAGGCGGGATAGGGAAGATTGCGGGCGGTGATCTCACCGGGCCGCACGCCCTGCGCCACGAGCTCCTTCTTCACCGCCCGGACGTACGTGTCGTTGACGCCGGTGGAGCCGTAGGGAGTGGTCTCCCCCTCTTTGACGTACTCCGAGGTGCCGTAGGCGCTGATGATCACCCAGGGCTTGTCGCAGTTCATCGCCGGCTGCGGAGGCGGTGGGAGGGCCGCGGCCCGGGGCGCGGCGGCGATCTGGGCCGCCGACAGCACGCCGGCCAGCAGGGCGAGGACCGCCGCCCACAACGGCAGGTGTAACGGTCCTCTTGGTGCGCTCGGTCTCCTCATGCGCGAGTCCCCCTCTTTTTCGTCAGGCCACGAGTGCGGGTACGAGCACAAAAGTCAAGCGCCCCGGCGCGTACGGAATGGTGTTCCGCCATGGGGGAAGGGTGAGAGGAACGCACGGATCAGCCTTACAAGTTGACGATCGTCCTCCTTTGCCGGCGACATGGCGATGTTGCTGATCTGCCAGTACCAGAGCAGCAGCACGACGTCTTAGTGGAGGTGCCAGATGCCGTCGGTGATGGGGTTGATCGAGGAGCGGGAGGTCGCTGCCCGGCAGCGGGTGGAGTTGCTCCCGACAGGTCCGCATCGCGTTTGACGACCGTGAGTGCGAGACGCAGTGCCTTCGCGGCGAAGTCGACCAGAGGACCGGTGGAGCCGCCGTCGGCCCAGACCAGCCCTGAGCAGGAAGAACCTCCTGGTCAGCCGGGTGAGCAGAACCTGGGCCGCCTCCCGGTCGGTCACGTTCGCCGCGGTGACCATGACCGTCAACAGCAGCCCTGTCGTGTCGACCACGATGTGCCGCTTGCGGCCGTTGATCTTCTTCCCACCCTCGAAGCCGCGTGAGGAGGCGGGCACGGACGCGGCGGCCTTGACCGACTGGGAGTCGATGATGCCTGCGGTCGGCTCCGGGCCCCGGCCGGCCGCGGCGCGGGTCTTCCCACGCAGCCGGTCGTGGAACTCTTTGACCAGGCCCTTGTCCCGCCAGCGGCGGAAGAACACGTAGACCCGGTGCCAGGCGGGAAAGTCCACTGGCATCGCCCGCCACTTGATTCCGTTGTCCACGAGGAAGCGGATCGCGTCGATCATCTGCCGGTGGCAATAGCTTTCCGGCTGCCCGCCACGGCCCTCCAGCCAGCCGGGCACCGGCATCGCGGCACGGACCTGGGCCCACTCCCGGTCCGTCATGTCCGAGGGGTAATGACGCCTTCGCACACCGTGGTCGGCCGCGTTCCCGTACACATGGGCGAGACAGACACACGACGGGATGTCAGGGTTGGACTCCACGGACACCGGCACGGAAGACTGAGGCACAGGGCCTCCTGACGCTCGAATGGACTTCAACACCCATGAGCTGTGCGGGAGGCCCTGCCTTCATTCACCGGCCACGAGCCGATCACCCAACCGAGCACCCAAGTTCGCCCCGCAACCGAACCTCTCGGTACGACAAAAGCTACTTACGCGTCGGAGTGCTCCGGCAGGGTGAGCCAGTCCGACCAGGAGATCTCTCGGCCGAGGAAGCGCGGCTGCTCGAACGGCCAGTCGGCGGCGATCCACTGCGGCACCAGCTCATCGAGGGCCTGCTCGACCTTGCTGTCCACCAGCTCGTCCACCACCCACCAGGAGATCTCGCCGTCCGCGCCGGCCCTCTCCGGTGGGTCGATGTAGACGCAGCCGAGCAGAGCTGTCTCCGCCGCGTCGAACAGCGCGTAGTTGAAAGACTGGTGTGCGGCGATCTCCTTCTCGTGCCGCAACAGGTCGGCCTGGTCGGCCTCGTAGGTCATGGTGGCCGCAGGCCAGCCCCAGGCTGGGCCGAAGATGGTCCACAGCCGCTCGCGCGAACCCATCACAGCCGGATAGTCGAGCGGGGTGTCCGCCTCCCGGATCGGCCGCAGGTGATGACCACTGCCCGGCAGCGGTACCAGGACGGGATGGACGAAGTTATCGGGGAGCCAGCTCATAGCGCCCGACCGTAGCAGCGCGCGGCCCTCCGTTCCTTTGGATTTGGCCCGTATACCGCCAGGACCGGCTCTCATGCCGGGCAGTGTCCGCGATCACCCGATCGAGATTCCCGTTCGATCGACAGACTCCAAGATCGGTATGGCAACGGCTTCTGAAGCATGCAAGCATGTGACTCTCCGCAGCCGCTTCACGGAAGTTCTGCCAGAACCCGAATTGCGACGGCGTTTGTTCGGCACTTCGGAAGGCACCTCTTCCGCGTCGGGCTTGATGTTCACGAGAGCGGGATATCACCAGGCGCCGGGCGGGGCCTGACCGGCCTACTCAACGGGCTCGACAGTGCGGTGTGGATCTAGGCTGGCCTCATACCTGATCAGGCGGAGAGATGGGGCGTCAGCGTGTCGGAGGACGGGCAGGAGGAGCTGGCCGAGGCGCAGCGTGAGCACTGGCAGCAGACCTACGGCGAGCACCCCGGCATGTACGGCCAGGAGCCGTCTGAGCCTGCCGTCCACGCTGCCGCGGTGTTCCGGGGCGTCGGTGCGCGTGAGGTGCTGGAGCTGGGCGCCGGGCACGGACGTGACGCGCTGTATTTTGCCCGCGAGGGTTTCTCCGTGCTGGCCATCGACTTCAGTCCGGTGGGGCTGGAGCAGCTGCGCGAGGCTGCCGCCGTGCAAGAGGTCGCCGAGCGGGTCACCACGGCTGTCCACGATGTCCGCGAGCCGCTGCCGCTCTCGGACGCCTCGGTGGACGCGGTCTTCGCACACATGCTGCTGTGCATGGCACTGTCCACCGACGAGATCCACGCCCTGGTCGCAGAAGTCCGACGCGTGCTTCGACCTGGCGGCGCCTTCGTCTACACCGTCCGCCACACCGGAGACGCGCACTACCAGGTTGGGACCGGGCACGGGGATGACATCTGGGAGCACGGCGGCTTCGCCGTCCATTTCTTCCCCCGCGACCTGCTCGACGCCCTGGCCAAGGGCTGGAGCCTTCGGGAGGTCCACGCCTTCGAGGAGGGTGGCCTCCCGCGCAGGCTGTGGCGCGTCACCCAGACCCTGCCAGCGTGAACCGGGGCCCCGAAGGCGAGGTGCCGTCGCATCTCTTGAGCATTCCGGTCTCGCAGTGACGCCCAAGTGCTGCCCGTACCGGCGTCGAAATGCCGCCCGTTCTCAGGCTCTGGTCCGCTTCTTGTGGTGCGGTCACTCGCTGTTCTCTCTCGAGTCGTCTGCTGGGATGATCGCCGCATACTTCAAGGTGAGGGGAGCTGGCCTGTCATGAGCGAATGGTCGCCGGAGGTGCTTGAGGTCCTGGAGGCTTCGGGATGGACGGCGGGCAGGCGGGTCGACACGGCTGGCTGGCGGTCCATGTTCGAAGCGGTCGGCATCGTCATGCACGATGCCGCGGAGACGTTCCTCCAGGAGTTCGGAGGGCTTACGGTGAGCATTGGTGGCCCGGGAATCAGCAGCGCCCGGGAGCCATTCGAACTGGACCCGGAGCTGACTTGGGGAGAGGATGACCGGTTCTCCGAGTGGAGCGACGCCTTGGGGAGACGTCTCTTCCCTCTCGGTGAACTCGATCACGGCCGATTCTTTCTTGGTATCGATGAGGGCAGTGAGATCTACCTTGTCGAAACCTGGGTCGCCAGCTTCGGGCCAATGCCGCACGCCCTCGAGAATCTGATCCTCGGGGTGATGCCCCGTAGGATCGACGAGGAACACAGGCAGTCGGATCAGGCCCGGTGACAGGTCACCTGCCGAGCAGGACTCGCTTGCGGAGGAGCTCGAATCCCGCGCGGCCGAACATCTGACGCTTAAGCATCTTGATCCGGTTCACCCCGGCTTCAACGACGCCCGAGTTTCCGGGAAGGGAGAGGCCAGCGGTGGTGACAACACCCAGGTCGCGTTCGAGGTGCCCGGGCGAGTCGCTCTACCGCGGCCGGCACCAGAGCCCGTCACCATGGCCAACGCCGGCGGGGTGCTCACCGTCTTCAGCCGCTACTGCCCCGAATGCCACGACTGCCCCGACTGCCTCACCGAATAGGTTTCTTTGGTCTCCGTCCCTGACCAGGAGGCACGGTCCGTGGCGCCCACCGCTGTTCGCGCCGCCGCCACGAATGCTGCGATCGCCGGGTGCGTGCCGCCGCCCGCGCGGAAGGCGACCTTC
This sequence comes from Streptomyces sp. NPDC059875, assembly GCF_042731085.1. Classification (NCBI taxonomy): domain Bacteria; kingdom Bacillati; phylum Actinomycetota; class Actinomycetes; order Kitasatosporales; family Streptomycetaceae; genus Streptomyces; species Streptomyces sp. NPDC059875. Next base: position 126,486 of record NZ_JBHWJZ010000025.1, on the reverse strand, counting down.
GAGCGACGGAAGAGGGGCAGCCGGGTCAGGACCACGCCCTCGGGGGCGCGTACGGTGGCCATCTCCGGTACGAATCCGGCACCTTGCCCGATCGCGGCCAGTGCCAGGACCGTACGGAAGTCGTTGACCTGATGGCGGATGCGCGGCTGGAAACCGGCCGCCTGACAGGCGCGTACGGCCATCGCGTGACCGGTCGTACCGTCCCGGGCCGTGATCCATGGGGACGTGGCCCACGGTCCGAGCAGCTCCGCCAGCGTGTCGCCGCGCGCGGCAGAACCGGTAGCGGGAGGGCTGTCGGTGGCGTCGCCCGTGGCCAGGTACATCGGCTCCTCCAACAGGGGCACCTGATCGACCGTGGTGTCCGGTGACGCGGGAACGAAGTCGTAGTCGTGGACGAGGGCCACGTCGAGTTCGCCGGCGCGCAGGCCGTCGGAGACTCGCGCCGAGTCGATCTCCTGCACCATCGGTTCCAGTGCGGGATGCCGCAGGGCCAGTTCGGCCAGCGTGGCGGGCACGATCGCAGGGCCGCCAGAGGGAAACGTCCCGATCCGCAGCGGTCCGCCGATGCCCTCGCGTGCCCCGGCCAGCTCGGAGACCGCCAGTTCGAGGCGTTCGAGGACGGCATCGGCGTGAGTGACGAGGGTGCGGCCCGCAGGCGTGAGCACCACCCGTCTGCCACTTCGTTCCAGCAGGGGCACGCCGGCCTCGCGCTCAAGCACGCCCAGCTGCTGGGAGACGGCCGAGGCAGTGAAGGTCAGCGCCTCGGCCACGGCCGCGATGGTGCCGCGTCGGTCGAGTTCGCGCAGCAGGTGGAGACGTCGGACATCGAGCATAAGGTGAGCTTACGCATAAGCATAGAAGCATGAACTGGATCTACTGGGTTTGTGCCGGGCAGGCTGGGCACATGAAGCTCGAAGCAAACCTCACCGGCCTGTTTGTCCCCTTGGTGACTCCGTTCACCGACGACCTGCGCCTCGCCCCGGACGCGCTCGCCTGCCTCGCCGGCGAGGCGCTGTCGGCCGGCGCTCGCGGACTCGTTGCCCTGGGCACCACCGCGGAGGCGGCCACGCTGACCACCGAGGAGAAGCGGGCCGTTGTCCGCATCTGCTCGGCCGCCTGCCGGGCACACGGCGCTCCGCTGATCGTCGGCGTCGGCACCAACGACACGGCCGCCGCCATCACGACACTGCGGGAGCTCGCTCAGAGCGGTGACGTCGCCGCGGCGCTGGTTCCCGCGCCGCCCTACACCCGGCCCGGTGAGGCGGGAACGCTGGCGCACTTCACGGCACTCGCCGAACACGGGGGCCTGCCGCTGGTCGTCTACGACATCCCGTACCGCACCGGTCAGTCCCTCAGCACCAGCACTCTGAACACGCTCGGGCACCTACCGGAGGTCGTTGGGGTCAAGTACGCGACCGGCGCGATCGACGCAGCGGCGATGGAACTGCTCGGCACCTCGTCGCCGGGCTTCGCGGTGCTCGGCGGCGATGACGCCGTCATCTCGCCGCTGCTCGCGGCGGGCGCCCGCGGCGGCATCCTGGCGTCGGCCAATGTCCGCACCGCTGACTTCGCCGAGCTGATCTCGCTGTGGCAGCGCGACGCTGCGGGACCGGCCCGCAGGCTGGGAGCCGAGCTGGCCCGGCTGTCCGCCGCGCTCTTCGCCGAGCCGAACCCGACCGTGATCAAGGGGGTGTTGCACTCCCAGGGGCGCATCCCCAGCCCGGCCGTCCGGCTGCCGCTGCTGGCCGCCTCCGCCGATTCGGTCCGGCGGGCGGCGGACCTGGCCACCGCCCGGACCCACCAAGCCCATCAAGCTCACCAAGAGACCGCAGCCTGACACGGCCCGTGGTCCCCGGGGGGAACCCGGTGGGCTTCGATACAAGCCAATACAAGCCGATCGCGCCCGCTCGCTCTCGTGCCACCACACTCCCCGTGTGGGCGAACTCTCCACGCGGCCGAGGCGGCGCGTCGGTCCGTAACGTGACCTCTCAGCAGCTGTGACGATGCGATTGCGACGATGCCCGAATGACGAATGGCATCCGGAAGACATACCTGCAGGCCGTCGAAAAGGCGGTTTACCTGCTGGCCACAGAGCAGGGAGCCGAGTGCGGGGAGACCGAGTCCGTACTCCCCGGGATGTCAGTGGGTGGGCTGGCCGGCTACCTGCGCGTAGCGTCCTCCAGGTCGAGTGATTCCTCGACGGTCAGGTATTCGGCGCAGAACCGGTGTCACCGGTTCGGTACTACGCGCGGCTCGCAGATACTTCGTTGCCGGACTCCGCGCTGAACGTCGGGGTGCGTGCCCGTAGCGAGGAAGCCGCCGCGCCCGGCCCCGCAGTCGTGGCTCAGCAAGCCCGGGCAGCGTAGCTGCGACTGTCGCAGCGGCTGGGCATGGAGCCAGCCGATCGACGGGGGGCTGTCCTTCACCGGCCGGGAGAGGAGATGTTGCTCGACGGATACCTGCAGACCCGTTGCGTCGAGCCGAGGGTGCACCTCGATGACCTCGCGCTCAGTGTCGATGCACCGTGCCGAGTACCCGATGCTGCGCTCGCCGTCGCGGTGGATGTGCTCGTTGCCGCCGCCCGGGACCGGCACGGCGACCAAGCCGTGTTGCATGCGCTCGCCAGGCGTGAGCGTACGTCGACCAGGCCCTGCGTGTGTTGTAGGTCTACCACTACAGACGGGTTCTGGGGCGGCCCTGGGCTGGTCGGGACCTTCCTCGCCGTCGACAAGCCCAGGCTCGACGCCTGCGGGCCCGGCCCACGCCCCTGCTCACGCGCACCACAGATTGCGCACCTACTTGGCCAGACCGCTGGGGCTGGAGGACCGGGCCGAATCTGTGCATCGGAGTTGTCCATCCTGGCCAGATGGCGTGCTCAGCCACAGCTGGTGTGGCTGAGCGCTCTAGGGCCTGCTTTGAAACTCCCGCACAGCACCCACGGGCGTTAACGGCCGCCCGCCCAAGCACGGCCCGGGACCGGCCAGCGCCGGCGCGCACCCTTCGTCGCTCACCGAAGCCGACCGTCACGAGTTCTGCGTTTGACGACAGTCCGGCACGGGGCTGCACTGGATTCATGGACGCTGCAGCGACTCCGTCCTAGGGAGAGCAGCGATGACAACCACGGAATCGTTCAACCTTCTGCAGCCGTACAAGATCGCCGAGGAGACGTTCATCATCCCGTGGGCCCTTGAGGCCCCACCGGTCGGCCACTTCCCGATGAACTCGATGGTGATCCGGGGAGCCGAACCGGTCCTCGTGGACACCGGGGCGCCCGCAGTGCGCTCCCAGTGGCTGGAGGCAGCGTGGTCCGTCGTGGATCCCCTGGACGTACGGTGGATCTTCCTCACCCACGACGACCGCGATCACGCCGGCAACCTCCTGGCGGTCCTCGCGGAATGCCCGAACGCGACCCTGCTGACGACGTGGTTCTCCATCGGCCGCATGGCCGAGGAGTGGGAGACTCCCATCAACCGGTGCCGCTTCATGACCGACGGCGACACGATCGACGCGGGCGATCGCACCCTGGTCGCCAAGCGACCGCCCCTGTACGACAACCCCACAACCCGCGCCCTCTTCGACCCGAAGGCCAACGTCCTGTGGGCCGTAGACACCTTCGCCACGAACGTGCCGACCCCTGTGCCCGAAATGGCGGCGCTGTCGCCAGACGAATTCCGCGACGGCCAGCTCTTCGGCGGAAGCCTGGTCTCCCCCTGGGTCGCCATGCTGGACGCCAGAAAGTTCGGGACGGTCGTCACCGACTTCCAACACCTGAACGCCGAGGTCATCGCCGGCTGCCACTGCCCGGTCCTCCGCGGAGCCCAGATCCCCGAGGCCTACGACCTCCTCCGCCAGCTCCCCGGAATCCCACCGTGGACAGAATTCACCCAGACCGACCTGGACCAGTGGATGGCGGTTGCCGAGAGCTCGGTTCCTCCGGAGCAGCCGCGGCCGTCGGGGACGTGAGCGGCGCTGCCGCGGGGCGTTGGGATCTGCTGCACTCCGGCGCCTCCGACCAGAAGCCTGCCACTCGGCTAGGCCGTGCTTAGAACTGGGGTCCGTGTCTCGCGTCGGCCGTGATGATCTCGGTTTGGGGCGAGGCGATCTTTCAGATGACCAGTGGGCGGTAACGGGAAGGTCGTGGGGACGGCGGTTCGCTCTCGGAGGCTCGGTGGTGGCGCTGACCCTATTGACGGCATGCGCCGGCCCTTACCAGTACTACGAGGGCACGGGGCTTCACGACGCCACGGTGGCCGAGGCGGCTGGGAGTTGGGAGAGTGTCGAGGGGACCCGACTGATACTCCGGCAGGACGGAACGGCACTCCTTCAGCGGCTCGACGGGCAGGATTTCGACTTCGACGACGGTTGGCGACTTTCCGGCACGAGAACCTGGGAACTGACCGACGACGCCGACGGGCAGGACATCCGGCTCGCCATGACGACCCGGACTGAAGTCGAGATGCGCGTCCCCGTGGCGGCGGCTGACGCTTCAACCCTGAGCCACCATCAACGTACTCATGGAATTTCTACGTGCGCCGGGATCGGCATGAGGCGCTGGAGCTGTTCTTCTTCTATGGCGATCCCGACATAGGGAACACGTACGTGATGACACGGGCGGCGGCGTCATAGCCACTCGTTGATGGCTGCGACCAGCACGGTCGCCTGGTAGCGGACCGCGAGCTTGCCGTATCGCGTGGCGACGGCACGGTGCCTCTTGACGCGGTTGATCCCGCACTCGACCGCGTGGCGCTCGCGGTAGTCGGCCAGAGGGAAGCGCGGTGGCCGGCCGCCGCGGGAGCCGATTTCCTGCGGTTACGTGCTTGGTCGGCCTTGTCTGGGATGGTGCAGCGGATCCCGCGGCGGCACAGGTAGGCGCTGTTTTTGCGGGAGGCGTACGCCTTGTCAGCGCGTACTCGATCGGGGCGGACGCGTGGCCGGCCCGATCCGGTGCGGGGCACGCGGGCCTTCTCCAGCACGGGTTCGAACTGTGGCGAGTCCCCACGTTGCCCAGCCGTCACCACGATCGACATGGGTTTTGGCCCTGCCCGACGGCCAAGTGCAACTTGGTGGTGAATCCGCCGCGTGAGCGTCCCAGTCCGTGATCAGGGGGCTCGGTGAAGGCACCGTCCGGTGGTTCCTTCTGCAGGTCACCCTGCTTCCGGGCCCCAGCTGCATGCTGATGGGCGCGGCACACCGTGGAATCGACGCTCAGGTCCCATGTGATCGCATCCTTCGCGTCGGCCATGGACTGGAGCCCGGTGAGGAACCGGTGCCAGGTACCGTCCCGCTGCCATCAGCGGAACAGGTCGTAGATCCGGCCCCACGGCCCGTACTCGACGGGTACGTCCCGCCACGGCACACCGGTCCGGACCCGGAACCGTACGCCACCGATCAGCTGCCGCCGGGGCCAGACAGGCGGCCGTCCCGCCTTCGTCCCCTTCGGCAGCAACGGCTCCAACACTGCCCACTGTTCATCAGTGAGATCTCCCCACGCCATGAACCACGATCATCCAGCGCTCAAGATCCACTTTCGATACACGGCCTGGTTGGCCCCTGAGCGCGATAGATGGCCAGAGTGGTGCTCAGATTCTCGGCGACGACGTGAGCCAGGGAAGGAGTCCCCGGCCGAAACTCGTGGCCGGATCGCCGGCGGTCCCGTCCTGTCCGGCGCCGGCGGCGCACTGGACCAGGCCCTGGCCGCCGTCTTCCGGCACGCCAGCCTCCCCACCGCCGCCCGCGGCCCGCCAGGCAGTCAGCCTGCTGCTGCACTTTTGCGACGAGACGGAGGAGGCTGCCGGGGACCGCGCGCACGACCTCGCCCTACGGATCCCGTTCCAGGAGAGCTGAGGCCGCGCGTACATCTCGCCCGCTGCGGCACCTGCCCCCCGCGGGACGGGCTCACGATTCGTCGGCCACGGTGTCGCTGGAGGACGGGACCGCCCTTCTTCTGCGGTACACCACCACCCCGCACACCGCGAGGAGGAGGACAGCAACGGCGGACACCCCCAGGGCCGTCCGCTCGGCGAAGAGCCTTCCCAGCACTTCGAGCACGCCGAGCCCCGCGGTCGCGTAGATCAGCGCCCAGGCCGCTCCGCCCACGAACAGGGCGGGGAGGTAGCGCGGCAATGGCATGCGCATGCTGCCCGCGAGAAAGTTGGCGGTGGTCTGGAAACCGACGGTCAGGAAGGAGGCGGTCACCACCGGTGCGCCCCACCGCTGGATTGCCCGCTCGGCGCGCCGGAACTTCGCCGAGGAGATCCGCCCGGCGAACCTGCTGCGCCGGGCACCGGCGCCGGCGAGCCACCCGACGGCGAACGTCCCTCCGGCGCGGAGCAGGACGATGACGTACAGGGCTCCGGCCGTGAGCGCGATCTTATCCACGACGCCTCGTCCCGGGCGCGGGGCCGGAACCCGCGTCCCCCGTCACCCGCATGGTGCGTCCCGTCCCAGCGGGCGCACGACGCTCACAGGCTCGGTCACCGTTTCTCACCTGGGCCCTGCCTCTGTCTGTTTCCCACCTGCGGTACCGGAACCCGAACCCGCACGCCCGGGTCCTCGCGCCAGGCAAGGTCAGCCTAACCGAACGCGCATACGGCGGATACAGGGCACCGGGCTACCGAGGAACGACAGGCGCGGGCAGTGAATCCGGTCGGCTCACTGACAGCGCAGGCCCCTGCCGGTGCGACAGGGGCCTCGCTCTGACTTATCGCCCGCTCGCTGCCCCCTGGGAGCGACCTCTGAGCATCGAAGTTGTCCACCCGGGCCACCCGGTGTGCTCAGTCACAGTTGGTGTGATTGAGCACTTCGGTTGGCACTAGAGCAGTTCGGTTGGCACTTTGAGTGCCAGAGCTGGCACGCGGAGCTCGCTGCGATTGGCGAACGGTGTCCGCCCGGCGGAGGCCCCAAGGTTCTACCTCCGTGTGGCTGCTCGAAGACCGTGAAGGCCGTCCACGCGCCGCAGGTGTCAGTGGGTGCCCCTACGCTGCCGGCCGTGAACGTTGGCGATCTTGATTGGCAGACGAAGTACTACGGTGGGATCTCGCCACGGCTGGTGAACGTCCTGCTGGAAGAGGGGCAGCTCGAGCTGTTGATTCAGGCGGCCGCCGAGCGTGGAGAGTGGTTCTGCGCGGAGGCGGCAGCGCGCGAGCTGTGTGAAGCCGGGGATTTCGAGCGGGCCCTGGCCGTGATGGAGCCGTTCGTCGCGATCGGCTGGAGTCCCGCCCGCTGGGCGACCGCCGACATCACGCTCCAGGCCGGCAGGACCGAGCAGGCGCTGGAGCTGGTTCGCCCGGACGGAGCCGGGCGGGAATCGGAGCATGCGTGCCGGAGGTTCGCCGCGCTGCTGGTCAAGGCAGGGCGGGTGGACGAGGCCATCGCCCTTCTCACACCCCATATCGACGGATGGCTGCTGTCGGTCCTGGTCGAGCTGACCGAGGGGCAGGACCGGGTGACGAGCGGGTGCTTGAACTGATCGCGCCGCTGGCGCAGCGGGTCAGGAACGCTCGCGCCGAGGGCCGGTGGCGCGATGACGCTTGGGACGCGCAGGAGCGTGAGGCTCAGGTCCTGGAACGTGCCGGACGCGCCGAGCAGGCGATCCGGATTCTCGGCGCGGACATAGCCGCGGGCCGCTTCCTGACGCAGAACACCCTCACCGCCTACGCCGAACTCCTCGTGCGCCACGGGCGGATCGAGGAACTGCGCGAACTGGCTACCGGAAAGCACTCGGGCGTCACTCTTCCCCACTACGCGCAGGCCCTCGAAGACCAAGGGAGAGTCGAGGAGGCAGAGGCCATCCTGCGTCAGTTCATCGGCTCCGCCGAGTACCCGGATCGCTTCCGCTGGGCCCTGATCGAGCTGCTGGCCCGCCATGGCCGGCTCAGCGAGGCTGTCGAGGTGGGACGCCCCACGTTCGACTACCACGACGCCTGCCTCCTGGAGGGGGTCATCCACCTCCTCTGCGGGGCTGGGCGTCTCGACGACGCCCTGGCGATCCTTGACGAGCGCAGCGCCGATTTCGTCGAGGAGCACTCGTCCTGGTTCACCTCGAACCGACTGTGGCTGCTGGGTGAGGCCGGCCGGTACGAGGAGGCCCTCACCTACGCCGCGACCCTGCCTGCGGGCCAGTACGGCCTGACCGAGACGATTGCTCGGCTCCTGGAAAAGTCCGGCCGCGTCGAAGAGGCCATCAGCCTCCTGCGGGCCAGCGGCAGTGAGCGGCCCTCGGAGCTGGCCGACCTCCTCATCCGGCAGGGCCGCGCCGCCGACGCGATCGGCGGCATGCCTTCCCTCCCCGCGCTCCACGAGGCGGCCCGACGACGTGACGCATCCGTGCAAGCCGCCCGCGGCCCCGACGAACCCCCCTTCTAGACATCCCGCGAGGCACACCGAGCCGAGGCCGACGCCGACAATGCGCCGTATTTGGCGAACGGCGCCAACTGAACTGGTCAGTCACAGTAGTTGGACATCCCGATGCGTACGTGTCCGGCAGCCCGCCCCGGCCGGCCGTTGATGCGTGCCGCACCACGGGCTTGGCCATACGCACCGGGCCCTCGTCCGCACGTGTGGACTCCGAGCCCGGTGACGACCCCTTCGCCTCGAGACTCAGAGGGCGGTGGAGAGCGCTACGTGCCGCCATGCGTCGAGTTCACGTCGTACCAGCTCCAGCTTCGCCTCGACGCGCGCCACCGCGTCCTCCCCCAACTGCAGGCGCAGCGGGGGCTCGGCAGTCTCGGTCACGTCGACGATGGCCTTGGCCGCTTTCAGCGGATCTCCTGGCTGACGGCCGTCGTTGTGGGCCAGTGCCTCGCGCACCGGTCCCGCGCCGGCGACGTAATCGGCGATGGCGGCCGGTTCGACCTGCATGCTGGAGCCGTTGAGGAAGTCGGTGCGAAACCCGCCCGGCTCCACGATCGTGACGCGGACGCCGAGCGGCGCCAGCTCGCCGTGGAGTGCCTCGGTGATGCCTTCGAGGGCGAATTTCGACGCGCCGTACAGGCCCACGGCCGGCGCGGTGGCGAAGCCGCCTACGGAGCCGATGTTCACGACGTGTCCGGATCGCTGGGCGCGCAGCGTCGGAAGGGTCGCCCGCAAGGTGTTGAGCACGCCGAACACGTTGACGTCGAACAGCGCCCGGGCAGCCTTGTCGGAGGTCTCCTCGATCGCGCCCACGAGCCCGTAACCGGCGTTGTTGACCACGATGTCGATCCGGCCGAACCGTGCCAGACCGGCCTCCACCGCAGCCGTCAACTGCTCCGGCTCGGTCACGTCCGCGTGCACCGCCAGCAGTCCGTCCGGCTGTGCCGGGTACGCCTGCAGCACCGCCGATACGTCCCTCGCCGTGGCGATGACGCTGTGCCCGCGGTCCAGCGCTTCACGGGTGATCTGCGCGCCAAGCCCACGCGACGCACCGGTGACAAACCAAACGCTCATGCTCTCCCCTGTTCCCATGGCCCATCGCCCGATGGGCTCCGGCTCGACGCTAGAAGCTAGAGTCGGGTCTAGATCAATGACTGTGTGACGGGGGGTCGCTCATGGACCTGAGCATCGGTGAGGTGGCGAAGCGCAGCGGACTCAGCGTTCACGCACTGCGGTTCTACGAGCGAGAGGGCTTGTTCGCCAACCCGGTACGCCGTCTGTCCAACGGTCGGCGGATCTACTACGAGGAAGATCTGGAGTGGCTGGCGATCTGCACGAAGCTGCGCTCCTCCGGCATGTCGCTGGCGTCGATCCGGCAGTACATCGAGCTGGTCCGGCAGGGCCCGGGCAACGAGCACGAGCGGCTGGAACTGCTGCGCCGGCACGAACGCCAGGTGGAGGCGCAGGTCCAGGAGCTGCGCGAGACCTTGGACGTGATGCGACACAAGGTGCGGATCTACGAGGAGCATCTCGTCCGCGGCGACGCGGACCGGCTCTGGAATCCAACCCATCCGGACGCCGCCCAGGCCGGCGCTCACCAGGAGTGCCCATCGCCAGAGGGTGCATGATCGTCCGGCGGCCTGTGGGAACTCGGCTCCAAGCTGCTGAGCGGACAGTGGGCCGACCTCGCTCAGCCCACCGAACCCAAGGCGAACAGTCACCACGCGCCGATCAAACAGCTCCTGAAGGGCCACGCCGTCGTGCTGTTCGCCCTGACCCTACGTGTCGGCGGCACTCGCTATCGTCCATGCCATGACCTCAAGTGATCATCTGCTGGGCCTGATCCAGAACACCCCGGAGATCGACCTGCTGCTGCGGTCATCGTTCGGCTTCGACATCGGGCGGAAGCACTACGGCGATGGCTTGAGGCTTGCCTCGGGTGCACCGCTGGAGCCAATCGCCGGAGAGTCCGCCGGTGGGGCGTACTTCCTGTGTGCTGAGCAGGACGGTCGCCGACCGGTAGTGTTCGCGAGTTCCGAAGGGGAGGGCGGGCTGATTGCCGATGACCTGGCGGACGCGCTGGAGATCATCATCGGGCTGCAGTGGCAGGACTGTCTTCGCTTCTCCGGCGGCGGCGACGTGGAGGTCATGCAGGTCTCCGCTCAACACCTCGAACGGTCCCGTGACAAGTACAACCCAGAGATCTTCAAGGAAGGTGCCCGTGCGGCCGCGGCCCTTTCGCTGCGTGTCCTTCCTGTCCCCGAACTGGTCATCCGACTACAAGAAGCCGCCTCAAGAACCGAACCGGACTACCTCGTGACCACCGAGGATGGGGAGGTCTACGACCCCCCGTTCGGCGAGTACTCGGAACCGCGCCACGGTGGCTGGCACTGAGTCGGACGGATCCAGATCGTCAGAGGTGTCGATTCCGCTGGCGTCTGATGTCGGGTCTCGGCAGACTCGGCGACCACGTCCGCTGACCTGGTTCCTGATGACCGTAGAGCACGTGCGGGCTGTGAAATTGTCCGCGGACGATGTGTGGCTGCCGTTGGCGGCGGTGGAAGAACCGCCGTGCCTCGTCGGCAAGTTGGGCGGGAGGTGACCCCGTTTCACGGGGGCTAGGCCTATGGCCTGTTGGATGAGTCCGCCCCGCTCCCCCACCGAGGTGCTTGTGGCTTCGCCTTCATGACCTCAGCTCGCTTCGCGGGGCGGTCAGCAACAAAGTCGCGGAGGCCCGTACCGGTGACCCATGCGGGCCTCCACGTGGGAATCACGCGAGAGCAATCAACAAACTGCTACTCGATCCACATTTCGATGGCCTCGAGGTTCCTGGCCTGCCCCTGGGTGCCAAGCCGCATCGTGGGGGCAGCGTACTGGTCGGGCAGCCAGCCATAGTTCTGGGCATGGCCTCGCCCGTGCACACTCAGGTAGTCGGTGGAGATCATCAGTTCCTCAATGAGCGGTGTGCATCGTGAAGTGACTGGTCACGGGTCTGGCGTGGCGTTGCTGTGGGGTGCTCGTGCTGGTCGTGGGCGGCAGTCTGGGGCGGCGCCGCTCAGACCATGCGTCGTAGCGCGGTCTCCACGGCATCGACCAGCGGATCGCCTTCGGTCCGCGGGTGCCTGGCCAGGCCGAGTTCGATGTCCGGCAGGCTGGGCAGGGCGTCCGCGTCGTGGCACGCCATGGCCGGTTCGAGATTCCCGGGCAGCACCGCCGTAACGCCGAGCCCGGCCCGCACCGCGGCGAGCACACCGACGAGACTGTTGCTCTCGAACGCCACCCGCCAGCGGCGGTCGGCACTTTCCAGCCCTTCCAGCACCGACGCACGCCATGTGCACGGGCCCGAGAACAGCACCACGGGTAGCGGATCGGCAGCCAAGTCCACACCCTGGCCGACCGCCCAGACCAGCGGTCGGCGCACCGTCCAGCGCGGCCGGCCGGGAACGTCCGCCGCCTCGTCGAGCACGAGTTGGACGCGTCCCGCGTCGTACGCCTCGCGCCTCGCGTCGCCGGAGAGGCTGAGCACCTCAAGGGTCGCGCCTGGATGCAGCCGGGCGAGGTCGGCGAGGGCCTGCGGAAGCTGGGACGCGGCGAGGTCTTCGAGCAACCCGACGCCGCAGTGGCCGGTCAGTGCGCGGCCGGCTTCGGTGAGTGCCTGCGCGGAGAGCGAGAGGATGCGCTCCGCGTATGGCAGGAGTTCGTCACCCGCGCGGGTCGGCGAGACGCCTGTCGTGGACCGGAGGAGCAGGGGGCTACCGACGGTGTTCTCAAGCTTGCGCAACTGCTGGCTGAGCGCGGGCTGGCTCTGCCCCAGCGCGCTTGCGGCGCGGCTGATGCTGCCCGCCCGCACAGCGGTAACGAACGACCGCAGCAGTACGATCTCTAGGTCCCTGGCCATAAAAATCCATTATACCGACTCCAGTCATATGGCCACTTCCTATTGCCAGGTGATGGGAGCTAGCGTCACGCGGGTGACTCGATACCGACAGGTGCTCGCCGTGCCCGGGATGGCATCGCTGCTGGGCGTCTCGCTGCTCGCCCGCACCGCGATCACGGCCTCCGGGATGGCGCTGACGATGTACGTCGTTCTGGGCCTGAACATGAGCTACGCGGCAGCGGGAGGAGCCGCGGCGGCCATGACCACCGGCCTGGCGCTGGGCGGTCCGCTGCTGGGCCGCATGATCGACCGGCGGGGCGCGCGTATCGTGCTGCTGATCACCGTCGTGGTTCAGGTCGCGTGTTGGCTGAGCGTCGCGGTACTGCCGTACACGACCCTGCTGGCCGCCGTCTTCGTAGCAGGTCTGCTGATGGTGCCGGCCCCGATGGTGACCAGGCAGGCGATCGCCGCGATGACGAAGGCGGGACAGCGCCGGGCCGCCTTCGCGCTGGAAGCGGTACAGGGCGAGCTGTCCTACATGGTGGGCCCGCCGATCGTGATCCTCTGCGCGGCACAACTGCCCTCCGGCGTGGTGGCCTGGGGCGTCGGCGCTGCGATCGTGGCGGGCGGAGCGGGGATCGCCCTGCTCAACCCCCCACTGCGGGCCGAGGACGAGGCGCCGGCCGACCCAGCCGACCGCCCCCGTCGCCGGGAGTGGCTGGGCCCGAGAATGATCGCGGTGCTGGTGATGGCGTTCGGCGCCACGATCGTGCTCAACGGTACCGACCTGGCCATCGTGGCCACTCTCAAGGAAGCCGGCCAGGTCTCCTGGGCCGCCGCCGTGGTGGCCGTGTACGGCGCGGCCTCCATCGCCGGCGGGCTTCTGTACGGCGCGCTCCCGCGACCGCTGCCCGCCTGGCTGCTGCTCGGCCTGCTTGGGCTGGTAACCATTCCCGCCGGACTGGCCCACGACTGGCGCTGGTTGTGTGTGGCAGGCTGCGGCGCGGGGCTGCTTGCCGCACCGACTCTTTCCGCGTTGTCCGACGCCGTGAGCCGGCTCGCACCCGCGAGCGTGCGCGGTGAGGCGACAGGCTTGCAGTCCTCGGCGCTGGGCGCGGGCTTCGCCCTCGGCGTCCCGATCGTCGGCGGGGCGATCGACACGTCCGGACCGGCAGGCGGCTTCGCGGCGGCCGGCCTGGCCGGCCTCGCCGCCGCGCTGATGGGATGGCTGCTGTCCCGGCGCTCACCCATCCGAACGCGGTCGGTGCGCAGCGATCCCAGCTTCATCGGGGCCTCGGACGCGCGATGATCTGCCTGCCGTCCAGTGGCTGAGCCTTCTCAAGCCATGCTCGGCGTTGCACGCCTCCACAACATGGCCCTCACGGGATAACCCCAACCCCATACGGGACAACCTCTAGATGGCCAACCGCATCCGGGCAGCGGGCAACGACGGCGTACGAAGGCCAGCGAACGCAGTGGGATGCGGCTGAGACGAGCGTGTTGCCAGCGAGCGGTGTGCTCCTGAAGTAGCTGGTGAGGCATCTGGTGTGTGTGGGCTTCTTGGTGCTCGGGCACGTCGTGGGCGGATGGCTCTTGCGAAGGTCATCGGTCAGCGGGCGACTTCGCGGTTCGTCAGGACCAGCAGGGCTCTGACCAGTTCGGTCGCCCATATGGGGTCGGTGCGTACCTTGCCCAGCACGCGCCAGTTCTTGAGGTGGGCGAAGCCGTGCTCGACCGGGGGCCCGCACCGCGGCCAGGGCCTTGTTCGCCAGCTTCTGGCCGCGGGTCAGAGGCCGGTTGCGGGCGGCCTTGTAGCCGGTGATCACCGTCGGGTCGGCGTCGGTGTCGTCGAGGCCGACGAATCCCAGGTCGGCGATGGCGCCGAGGCCGGCTGCGCGCAGCTTGGCGGTGAGCTGGTCGTGGCGGCAGGCGGTGATCTCCGAGGTCTTGCCGGGTCTGGCCGCGGAGACCCATAGCAGGCGGCCGCGATTGTCGGTGAGCGCGATCACCAGCAGGCCATGGCTTTTGCTCTTGCCTGAATAGTCCTTCCGGTTCTCCTTCCCGGTGCGTCGGCGGGTGCGGATCAGCGAGCCGTCCAGCAGTACGATGCCGCCGCCCGTTCGGGTGATCTTCTTCAGCGCCCGGTCCAGACGCGGGGCGCGAGCCGCGAGTAGTCCCACGACTTCCCGCACCCATCGGGTCACGGTGGTGCGGTGCACCCCGTTGCCGCCGGCCAGGTCGCCGGGCCGCTGGTCACAGCGCAGTACCGCGAGCATGATCCCGGCGATCTTCCCCGCGGGCAGGGCCCGCCACTTGGAGCGGATCTTCTTCAGGTGGCCGCGGATCAGGTGTGCGAGCCAGTTCAAGGTGGCGCTCGACAGCGGCAGGCGGGCGGTGTAGATAAGGCCGTCAGGGCCCTCGGCGATATGGTTGCTTTTCTTCACACCAAACTCAACTGCCGCCGGGGGCCCTCTGGTTACGCCCGGCCGCGCCCTCCTCCTGCGCGGCTACAGGCGGGCGGTGAACTTCCCGTCAGGTCGCTGGTGCAGCCAGCCGCGATCAGCGAGCTTCGTCAGCTTCCCACGCAGCGGCTCCAGCCTGCCCCGCACCTACACCTCCAGGCCCAGCACCTCGCCGATTTGCCGGGTCGCGACCGGGCCACCAGCCTGCCACGCCGCAGCCAGGATGCGATGGTACTCCGCCGGCAGCGCGGACTCGGCCACCCCCGGCGCACGGTCGGGGACCAACCGCGCCGCCCGGCCCGCCACCTGAACCACCGGCGACCCCGCCTCCGCCTGCTCGTGCGCGAGTTGCTCGCTCATCCGCTGCCACACCCGCTCGGCCACGGCGTCTGACCAGTGACACCGGCCTGACCGCCCTGACACTTCTCCCCCTGCCAACCGAGGCCTGCGATGTGCGCCTCGCAACAAACCTCCTCACCAGGAGCAGGAGCTGCCTGGGACACCCCGCCACTCACCACGCCCAAACCCAGTACAGAGCAGAACACCAGGAACGAACGAACAGCACGCCTCACCACAACAACTCCCCTCAGGCCAAAACAAGACAAGGGCTTGAACACACAACACGATCTTGATCCAGCCTTGTTGGGGTTCTGGGTCGTTGTAGTGGTGTGAGTGATCTGGTGGGGGGCGCGCGGCATCTGTCGCCGTCGGCCCGGGAAGCGTTGCGGCTACGGGCGGTTGGCAGCGCTGGTGGACGGCCGGACCGGCAGGAAGTCGCGGTGGTGTTCAAGGTCTCGTTGGTGCTCGCGAGGTAGAGCGCGAAGCCCCGAGGTACTGGCGGATCCGCCGTAGCGCAGACGCATCTGTTCGCCGCCATTCAATCGCGGCGTTTGACAGCGAACCCAGTCGTTCAGGCTTCCTTGTCAGCGAACCTGGTCGCTGTTGGGCCCGATGCCCTTGATCCTGGTCGGAGTTCCGTCCGGGGCGAACGAGTGGTGGAAGGTGAAGGCGTGCGGGGCGGAGCCGTGGTCGTGGAGGTGTTCCAGCCTGGAAACCCCGTCCTGCCAGGTGGGTATCACGCCGTCGGAGACCCACCAGAATACGTAAGTCGGGTGTCCTGTCCTCTCGAACCAGTCATAGCGCCTGTTGAGCGCCTCGCGGTGCAGACCGGTGTAGATGGCGTCGAAGGCGGGGCGCAGGTCGGTCCAGAGTGAGAGGGTCGCGGCCAGGGCGGTGGTTTCCACAGTACGGCCCTTGTCGTACCAAGTCGGTACGGCGAACTCTCCCCATGCACCCCAGTCCGCCTCGAAGAGCATGCCCCGGTCACCGTCTGCCGCTTCAGCACGCGCGAGGTATCCGGGGTGCTGGCCGATCTTCCGGTAGACGGCCTCACCAATGTCGTAGAACTCGCGCGTGAGAGGTGCGGGATCGGCGAGGGGTGACTTCAGGACGCCGAATGTGTACAGCGCAAGATGGGGCATGCGTCTCTCCCTGGTTGGGGTGCCTGGTGTGGACCCGGTTCGGTGGCTTGGGCATGGGGGCGCGGATTCCTGGGGCGTGACCAACTCATCCCGTCGCGGGTGGCTCAGCCTGAAGGAACTCCTGTGCGACCGTGGGCGATCGCCGAAGACCAGGTGAAGGTAGCTGCCTCTGCGGGCCATGTCGAAGTTGCGTTTTCCCTGTCCAAGTGGCCTCTTGCACCGGTCATTTCGGGGGGCTGGGGCGGTGACGGGCGGGGCAGGCTCGGGCCCGGCACCCCTCCCGTGGGGTACCGGTGATCCACTTCGGCCGATCGGTTCGACCGCCATGCCCGTCCGCACCCCCTGTCCGACAGCCCCGAGTGCCGCCGAACGCGTGCGGTTGAAGAAGATGGCATACGGCCACAAGACCGAGCACCGGCTGTGGGTGCCTGCACAGGTGGTGCTGCACGCCGCGCGTGGACGCTCCAACGCATGCATCGCCCGGGAGACGTGGCTGCATGTGGACACCGTGCGCCGCTGGCGTGGCCGGTTCGCCCAGGCGGGCCTGGCCGGGCTCAAAGACCGTCAACGGTGCGGCCGTCCCGCCTCGTTCACACCGCTGCAGGCCGCCGAGGTCAAGGCGCTGGCCTGCCGGCTGCCCCTGCCGAGAAGTACCGCTCTCACGCTGGTCGTGCCCGGAACTGGCCCGCGAGGCCGCCCGGCGGGGCATCGCCCCGTTCATGTCGGCGTCGACCCGTGCGTCGCTGGCTGGCCCAGAACGCGCTCAAGCCCTGGCAGCACCGCTCCTGGATCTTCATCACCAGCCCCGGCTTCCGGCGGAAGGCCGCCTGGGCAGCCGTGGGTACCGCATCGCGGACATCCGTCGCAGGCGACAGTTGCTCACGGACGCCTGGGCCCGTGACCGGCCCACCGACGAAGAACGGGTCCTGCTCAAGGAGCTCGGCCGCAAGCATCGCGACCAGGACGTCGCCGACACCGATCCGATCCCGCTGATCGGCCTGGTCCAGCTGTACCGGCGTGACGTGCCCGGCCTCATGCCGGGACCCGACGACTGCGACCTGCTCCAGGTGCTCTGGTGCCCGTTCGAGGCACATGGCCCGAGCCGCTACGGCCTGGCCCTGGACGTACGCTGGCGCCGTTCCGACCAGGTTGCCGTGCCGCTGGACGCTCCGCCGCAGCCGACGCTGGCAGGCTTCGAGGGCTCGGTCGCCGAGCCATGCATGCGTGCTGCACCCCGAGCAAGTCGTCACCTACCCGTACGCCGACTCGCTGCCGGCCAGACTGGGCGCCCGGATCGACGCCTGGGAGGAGGCCCAGGTACGGAAGGCGGAGAAGGACGGCCGGGACGACGAGCTGGTCACCTACCACCACGACCTGTCGATTCCCCAGGGGTGCCGAGTGGGCGGGTTCCCCTCCTGGCACACGACCGACCCCTCCCCGATGAACTGCGAAGCCTGTGCCACACCGATGGTCCTGCTGCTGACCGTCGACAGCCGCGAGTGGGACGGCACCAACGGCTGGATGCCCACCCAGGAGCGGGACCTACCAGAGCACCTTCGGGACCGCTGCCCCACGAAGCTCACGATCGGCCGAGACGGCCTGCTGAGCGTCTTCGCCTGCCCCAGCGAGCCCGGACACCCGCACCGATGGAGCATCCAATAGGCGGGGGTCGAGATTCTCGGACCGGTGCCGTCACCTCCCGCGAACATCGAACAGGACGCCGCACAGGCGCCTCTCAAACTGCCGACCAAGTGGCTGTCCTGACTCGGCGTCTGGCCCACTTTCCGTGAAGCGTGCACCGTGCGTGACGGTGGAGGCTTCGGCCGTCCGATCGAGGTGGTGCTCCGGCTGGAGGAGTTGCTGTTCCCGTCGCTCATGGCCCGGCGGCGTCAGCCCTGCCCGGACGCCGTGTCCGCCCCGCGCTCCGCGCAGTGCGGGCAGCGCTCGCGGCCGTCCCACGCGGACCAGCCGAAGTCGGTCGGGGTGAGGGCGTGGCCCTCCAACTCGCTGCGGACGGCCTCGCGGTAGGCCCAGACGGCGTCCAGGTAGGGGTGGTAGATGTCATGGAATGCGGGGGTTGAGATGCCGGCGCCCGCGGCGACCGCCCTTCGGAGGGCGCGGAGACGTTCGAACATGGTCTGGCCCGTGCCCGCGATCCTGGTGCTGGCGTCGAGGAAGAGGCGCTCGCGCACCTCGTAAACGCGGGCGTCCGTCAGGGCCAGACGGCTTGCTTCCTCCAGGTCGGTCGCCTCGGCGCCGCTCTGCGCGAGGCGGCGCAGCTCGGTGTGGGCCGCGCCCGCCGCCGCGATGAACTCCGTGTAGACGTCCCGACGGCGCGCCTGAAGGGCTCGGCGGTGTTCCTGGCGGGTGCGCAAGCGATCGGCCAAAACCGTGCCCGCTATCGCGATCAGACCGCCGCCCAGCGTGGCGACCAGCGTTCCCCACTCCATACGTGTCCCCCACAGTCGGTCTTCCGGAAGGGCGCGTCCCCGGCACCGTCCCATCTCGCAGATCATGCCCCACGGCCGGGACCGACCGTGCACATCTGTTCGTACGCGAAGCCCTCCGGGAACCCTTTCAGGCACTCCGCCGCGCGGTGCCGGACTCCGCTTCGGCCATCGTCCCGAGCCGGTCGATCAATTCGCTCCGCTGGTCGCTCGACAGCTTGCTGACCAGGTGGGCTACGCCCTCCAGGACCTTGACGGCGTCGTGGGGTCCATCTGCTCGACTTCACTGCCCCAGGCCGTGTATCGAAAGTGGATCTTGAGCGATGAATGATCTCGGTTCATGGGGGCGGGGAGATCTCACGGACGAACAGTGGGCGGTACTGGAACCGTTGTTGCCGAAGGGGCCGATGGGGCCGAAGGGGCCGAGGGGGCCGAAAGCGGGACCGCCGCCCGTCTGGCCTCGCCGCCAGTTGATCTACGGCATACGGTTCCGGGTGAGGGCCGGTGTTCCGTGGCGGGACGTGCCCGTCGAGTGCGGGCCGTGGGGGCCGGATCTACGACCTGTTCCGCCGGTGGCAACGGGACGGTACCTGGCACCTGGTCCTCACCCAGCTCCAGTCCCTCGCCGATGCGAAAGGCTGGATCACGTGGGAGCTGAGCGTCGACTCCACGGTATGCCGTGCTCATCAGCATGCGGCCGGGGCCCGGAAGCGGGGCGAACTGCAGAAGGAACCGCCGGGCGGCCTGTTCACCCAGCCTCTTGATCACCGGCTGGGACGCTCGCGCGGCGGGTTCACCACCAAGCACCTGGCGGTCGAGCAGGGCCAAAAGCCCATGTCGATCGTGGTGACGGCAGGGCAGCGCGGCGACTCGCCGCAGTTCGAAACGGGGCCGGAGAAAGTCCGCGTGCCTCACTCTCACGGGTATGGGGCTGGACATCAATGTGCTAATCGCCGACTGGTCATGGCTGGGAAAGGTTCCGTCCAGGGAGAGGCTGTCACGGTTGAGGGATGCCTGGTACGCCGACGAGACCGGGCTGTGGGATCACGACGCACCGGTGATCGATGGTGGCTGGGAATGGCCACGAGGGCCTCACAGCACCTCCTTCGCCGTCTACGAGTTCCGGGGCACCCTCGGTTCGTTCAAGGCGCACTTCTGGGCCGGCGAGCGGTGGAAGTCCGTACGTGACCATGCCGACCCGTTGGTGCGGTACGGGTTGGACACCTTGCTTCTCGGGCTGATCTGGGGAGGGCTGGACGGTGAGGCGGAGCACATGGATCCGGGATTCTTCTGCGACGACCCAGCAGTCACCCACGGCGTGCTGCTCGCGCGGTCGCCGGACAGCGTGCGTGCACTGGCCGCGACGTCGGAGCGCGTACGGCCCCGGCTTGGCGGGCTGCGTGGGGCCTACGAGGAGCACGCCGCCGTTCCCCAGGGGTGGGTGGGCGACTTCGACGAGTTCACCGGCCTGCTGGACGTCTGGGGCCACGTCCTATCCGAAGCCGCCCGGCGGGGCTGGGGAGTCGTGGGGCTGAGCGAGTAGGGCGCAACCGTTCCGCACGCGACGTGGATCGCTCCGGATCGCTGCGTACATTGACCTTCGACATCTGCCGCATGACCGTCACCGTTCGCCAGGAGCGCCGCTTTGCGTCCCGGGCAAGAACCAGTGCCTCCCAAAACTCAGGTTCTGACCCAACTTCCGTGGTGCATCGATGCTCCGTAACTGTTGATCTTCGGAGTGGCTCCCCTCGATCGTCCTGAAATGCCCCATGACTGCTGTGCCGTGCCGAGTGCCCAGGCTGCGGAAGTGGTCGACCCGCATTCATGGGTCCTACCTGCACTTTCCCGCTGACCTACCCAGCGCGGGAAGGCGTGAACCGGTGGCCTACAGTCACGGGACCACAGAAGGAGACCGGCCCGGACCGGTATCGCATGCCCCGTAGTGTCACCCACCCCACTCCGCCACCACACGGGCCGGAAAGAAGCCACCACCCTCACCGACGAGACCAACCCCCGCAGTGACCGACCAGCGCCTGACCAGGGCCGACCGGCACGACGTGCAGGCAAGCCGTCATGCTGCTCCACTCGCAACCGACACTCCCAGACAGGCGTCGCACCACACATGAAACGCGAATGGCTCTTCTCACTCATCCCGCTGACTATCGGCGCGGTCTTCCTCAGTTTCGGCATCCACGGACTCCGCCGCGCCAGCGCGCTCCGACGCACAGGTGTCACTGCCAAGGGTTGGATCGTGCGCCACGACATCCGGCGAGACGACCAAGGTGCGACGTACTACCACCCGGTCGCAGCCTGGACGACCCGGGACGGCCGCGCGTGCGAGTACCCATCCAGGTTCGGCCGCGGCTCCATCACAGGCGGCTTCGGCGTGAACACCCCCGTCACGGTCCGATATGACCCGCAAGATCCCCGCCGGTTCGCCATCCAGGGCTGGGACGTAGCAACGGTCGACCTGATGTTCACCGTCTTGGGGTCGGTGTTCACCGCGGGCACGTTGATGGTGCTGCTCGTCCGACTGGTCACTCTCTGACCGCAAACTCCTCCCCCTCTGCCACGGCAGCCCATCGGCAACGAGCAACCCGGACCGGAGGACCGCTCGACCTTCCACCTGCCAGGCTGCCCCCCGTCACCCCCCAACCGACCATCACAGCACCGGCCATCTCGCCGCCCTCGCCAGCCCACCGGGTGGGCACAACAGCCGCATCGGTACATGCACGGACGTCCAGGCAGACACGGCAGACGGAGAAGCACACGCCACCAAGGCCACCCACCAGGCCCATTGCCGTTCCCGAACCCCTCGAGGACGGCGGGCCGGCCTCGGCCCGCCAGAACTGAGGACCAGACCCCACCCAGGCGGGAATCCCGGTCGTCCGGAGGAAGCCAACGACCCATAGCCGGTCCGGCCACGGTGACATTCAGCTGGCGCTCCACGCCGGCGCCGGTAGATCCAGAACGCGGGCGAGGGCGGCAACGACGAGTGCGGAGTGGCCGGGCAGGTGCCTGGGACTCCAGTCGGCTGCCAGCGCGAGGAAGTCGGCCAGGTCGCGCTCGACCCCGCCCAGCAGACGGCGAAGCTCGACGGCCGGCAACTCGATCACCGGGCTGTCGCTCCGCTCGACATCGACGGTCAGCCGGACCGTGTCACCGAAGCGCTCGGCAACCGGGTCAGGGTCATGGCCGAAAGAGACCGGTCCGCTGCCGCTAGCGACCGTGTGCCAGGCACGCCAGTCCTCCAGCCCGTTGCAGCAGCCAGGAAGGAATGTGACGCCTGTGGACCCGTCCGTGACTCTCAGGCCACCGGCCGCGCAGAGGCTGTCAAACGTGAGCAGTCCGTGCAGGAATGATCCGAGCGGGTCAGCAGGCCGGGGCGGACGGTCATCCCCCGCGTTGGGATCGGGGTCGATGTCGTTGCATTCGGCGATGCGCATCACCGCTGTCCCGACCTCCGCAGAGGTGAGCTCACCGCTGAGTGCCAGGTACCTGAACGGCTCACCCTCAACGACAGGCCAAAAAGCGAAACCGTCGGGAGCGTAAAACTCCAGGACGGGCTGCATGACGATCATTGGCAGAGTGTCCCGCACCGCCTCCCGCACCGCCCCGATCAGGTCGGCATCCCGGCCCCCACCGCCACCGAACAGCGAGGGAAACCAGTGCTGTGACCGCAAAGGTCCGCCGGGTCGGTGGTCGTGGCGGGTTGGATGTGCGATGACGTCCAATCCAACCACTGGGCCCGGCCTTGGTGCGAGCCCGGGCCCCTGGACTTTCCCTGTGCCCTGGGCAGCACGGTTACGGTCGCGAGGGCTGTGCGGTGGCTCCTGTCGCGGCGCCTACTGAAAGCTGAGCCGGTGCGGGTGTGTCGGGTCGACGGCGCAGGTGTGAATGCGCATCAAGCCGCGGCCGAGGTAGACGCCGACCGGGTCAATCACGTTCCGGTCGTCGGTTGAGTCGCGGTCCTCGAGCGGAAGCCAGCTTCGCGACCCGCCGTCGCATTCCCCACTGTCGACGGTGAGCAGGGGAGGCAACGGCGTGCCGCAGACGGCGCAGTCGACCGGTGCGTGATCGGTCAGGTGCCAGGATGCGAAGCCGCCCACTTTCCATCCCGGGGCGATGGACAGGTCTCCCATGTAGTCGACCTCGTACGCCTCCTCCGCGCGCGCCCGGGCCATCGCGGCCTCGTACTCCTCATAGGTGTCGTAGCTCTGCGGCGCGGAGGAGTCGTACACGTCCTCGTCGTTCTCCTCCTCGTCCAGCAGACTCTCCTCCCAGGCGTCGATACCCTCCTGGAGTCCTTCACTCAGCAGGCCCAGGTACTCGTGCTCGACGACCTGTTCGGGATGCAGGACGCACGGGGTGGGCACGCATTCCTCTCGGCCCGCCACCGGGGGCTCGGGCTGGTCCGCCAGGACGTCGCCGACTTCGTGCGAGCGCCGCCACTTCAGCACGACGTCGATGGCGCGGTCAGGGCCGTGGACCTCGAAGGGGCACCAGAACACCTGGAGCAGGTCGTGGCCTTGCGGACCAACGAGGTCGGGGATGTCCCGCGTGTACAGCTGGGCGACGGCCAGCAGCGGGAGAGGATCCTCGTCCCGGAGGTCCGGGGCGTGCTGTCCCGGGTTGATGGCGTCGAGGATCCGCCGCTCCTCGCCGGAGAAGTCCCGCCCTCTCGCCTCGGCGAGGATGCTCCGCTTGAGCCGCATGTCGTCCAGCCGATGACCCGTGCCCTTGGTGTGTACCGCGGTGCACACCGGCCACGGCTCGTCGGCCGGCCACAACAGCGGTCCCGCCAGCGAGCTCTCCTCGGCCTTTGCGACGCCCTGGCGCGGATGCAGGCGCGTGGCCGTACGCCGGTGGGCAACGAGGGCGGGGAAAACGGCTTCGATGTCGACGGGTCGCGGGGGCGTGGTGCGGGTCATGCGATCCTCCATGGCGGTTCGGCGTCGATGCTAAACGCCGGTTCTGACATTGCCGGCGGGCTTCTCCAGCTGTGGCTGAAGGTGAGGCCCTTTGTCGCCGAAGGTGGTGAACTCCGTCTGATCGGGGTCGGGTTGCTGCCCTCGTAGATCGGCTTGATGCGGTACTGGACGACTTTCCTTGTGCTTCTTGACCTGGTCATAGATGACTTGTTCAACCTGGTCGCGCTGGTCCGGGGAATTGGTCGAGTTGTTGGTCTGCGTTACCAGGTTGCGCCAGGCCGGTCTTCCCTTGCCCGCGCCGCCCAGTCTGTCGACTGGTGCTCTGACCGGTAACGATCACTGGGTTCCGTTCGGGTCCGAGCGTCGCGGAGAACTCGCGTGCAGCCGTGTCATGCGTCTGCGAGCATGCGTCGCTGTGAAGATCAACAAGTCTGTCGTCCGCCGTGCGGTCGACTCCGATTCCGCCGCGGTGGCCGAGGTGTGGCTCCGTTCCTTCACGGTGGCGCTTCCGGGCGTGCGCCGGGCTCATACGGACGACCAGGTCCGGTCCTGGTTCCGGGACGTGGTCGTGCCTGGCCAGGAAACGTGGGTGGCGACGGTCGAGGGCTCGGTGGTCGGGATGATGGTGTTGGACGGCGATGACCTGGATCAGCTCTATCTCGATCCGGCCTGGCAGGGCCAGGGCATCGGCGGCCGCCTCATACGGCTGGCGAAGCAGCGTCGTCCGGACGGATTGGCACTGTGGACGTTCCAGGTCAACGGGTCGGCACGTCGCTTCTACGAGCGGCACGGCTTTGTCGCTGCTGAGCGCACCGACGGACACCGCAACGAGGAACATGAGCCGGACATCCGGTACGTGTGGCGACCTGGCAAGCAAGAGCTGTGACGATGCTCAAGCCACCCGGGCAGGAGGTCGTCCGCCCCAGCGGATGTCCTTGTCGCTGCGGCCGCGGGCGCGTTCGCGTCGCTGGGCGGGAGGGACGTCGGGATGCCGGGCAGGCTGGTTGCGCCAGCGCAGACAGCAGTGCAACTCACGTGTCTGGACAGTGTGGTTGGGGTGGTTCGAGTTGGCCTGGGTGACCTGCCGCAGCGGTGTACCCGTCTGAACGTCGCTACGCTCGCCGAGCTGAGCAATGCCCAGCCCACAGACGCCGATTCTGCCCATCTCAAGCGAGCCGCGACAAACGGACCTTGAACCTTCTCTGCACCGACTCAAAGGACGCGGAGTGCCTGCGCGAGAGGTCAGGCCGGGATCCGCAGCCCCGCCAGGAGCCGGTCGAGCGCCTGCTCCGCGGCCTGCGGATCCCCACCCCGCGCGATCCAGAGCGCGGCCTCGTTCATCGCCCCCGACAGCAGCCGAGCCAGGGGCTCCACCGGCTGGTCGGCGATGATCCCGGCCGTGGCGAGCGCCGCCAGGACCTCTGCGAGGTGCCGGGCGGAGGACTCCTCGTCCAGCGTCCGCCACTCATCCCAGCCCAGCACGGTCGGCGCGTCCACCAGCAGGATCTGTCGCACCGCCGGGTCGGTACCCGCGGCCAGGAAGGCCCGGCAGCCGGCCCGGAGCTGCTCCCAGAGGTCCTCGTGCCGCTCGGCTGCGGTCGCGACCTGCTCGCCCAGTTCCTGCTGGACCTTCGAAACGACGGCCCGGAAGAGCCCCGCCTTGCTGTCGAAGTGGTGGTAGGCCGCCCCCTTGGTGACCCCGGCGGCCCGCGCCACCTCGGCCAGCACCACATGGTGGTACCCGTCGGCGGCGAACTGCCGCTGCCCTTCGGCCAGCAGTGCCTGCCGCGTGGCCGCCCGCTGCTCCGCCCGGTTGACCGCCATCGCGCGCACCGCCCTTTCCATTTCGCGTACCGGGGGTATGCTAACGCCACGGTTCACATACCCCAGGTATGTGAAATGGAGCTGAAGGAGCCTCTGCCATGACGAACGAACTCACGACCGAGCCCATGGCCAAGCTCGGGGGCTTCTATCCGGTGCTCGCCACCCGGGACGTCGCAGCTTCCCGCGACTTCTACACCCGCCACCTCGGATTCGAGGTGACCTTCGAGGCGGACTGGTACGTCAGTCTGCGCCGCCCCGACGCCCCGCACTACGAGCTGGCCCTCCTGGACCACGCCCACCCGACCCTCCCCGAGGGCCACCGGGTCTCGCTCCGCGGCGGCTTACTGCTGAACTTCGAGGTGGACGACGTGGACTCCGAGCACCAGCGGCTTGTGACGGAGGCCGGCCTGCCCGAGGTACTGCCACTGCGTACGGAGGAGTTCGGCCAGCGCCACTTCATCGTCGCTGCCCCCGACGGTGTGCTCATCGACGTCATCACCGTCGTCCCGCCCAGCGAGGAGTACGCCGCCCAGTACACCAACGCCCCACTCCCGGGCCGGGCCTGAGGAACCAGAGCGACGCGCGGACTTAAGGAACCTCCCCTGTACGGCGGTAGGGCGAGGATTCCACCGTGTCGACCCGATCCCGCCACTGACCTCCCCCTACGGGATCTCGGTCCAGCAGCACGCGTCACTCCTGTGCGACGGGCGGTTCTGCCGTCATCGCGCACAGGATCCACGCGGGCGTCAGGCCGTACTCGGTCACCAGCCCTTCCAGCCAACGCGGCAACACCCCCAAAGATCCAGAGCAATTCCCGCCCAGCCTTCAGAAGGACTCGGAAGGACGTCGAAGGCGGAAGCGCGCGGGTTCACGGAATCTCGCAGCCGACCAACCGGGAACCCGCGCGTCGTTTCGGCATTCTGGCTGGTGACCGGCGGGTTCCTGGGTGGATGCAGCGATCGATGCTTGCCGGGTCGACGGCGACTGCGTTCACTTACCCGGGACGACCGGCTATGACTTCCGCGCAATGACCACCTCGGACGACGTCGTCGAGCAGGCCGAGCAGTGCCTCCGCAACATCTCATACGCGCTGAAGGAAGCGGACTACACCTTCGCGGACGTCGTCCGGGTGCGCTATCTCCTCCCCAACCGCGACGACTTCGAGCCGTGCAGGCCCTGTTCCGCGGCCGCTTCGGCGGCGTTCGGTCGCCCGCCGCCATGATGGTCTGTGGCCTCGCCGACCCCCGGTTGAGGATCGAGATCGAGGTGTACGCCCACCATCGGAACCTCACGGGATGCGCCCACGTATGATCGCCGCACCGGCTGAGTACGATCACCTACGCCGGCCTGAGTACGCGAGCGGCTGCGCACCGCACGCGGCGCCGGAAGGGTGGACGCATGCGCCGACTGCTGCTGCTCGCCCCGCTGTTGCTGTTCACCGCCGGCTGCGGAGTGATGCAGAACTCCGAGGGCGAGGCGACGGACGCCGCACGCGAGGTGGCCAGGAAGGCGGGCGAGCGGCTCTACGGCCAGCGTCCGCGCACGGCGGAAGAGGTCGGGCGCTCCGCTTCCGGCATCGACGGGGTGGAGGTACTGCAGGTGACGGGTACCTCGACACACGACGGGGACGGCATCGACGTGGTCGTCCGCACGTCCGGCTCGGCGTACAACAAATGGTTCGACCCTCAGGAGATAGCCGTGCAGCGCTGTTTCGCGGTGCGGGTGTCGCCCAAGTCCGAGTGGCGTGAGGATCCCCGTGACGTTGGCTGCCCGGATGGCCCTCCGCTGATCTTCCCCCCGCCACCCGAACCGCCCCGGCTGCCGTACGAGGAGCTCCGTGCGAAACTTCCCCGGGTGCCGGAGGGCGGCCGGGTGGACGAGGCCGAGGTACGCCGTAGGGTCGCCGCCCTGGACCTGGATCCGGCGATCCGTACCGAGGTGAAGGCGGACGGCGGCCGGGTCGGCGTTCTCCTGTCGGTAAAGGGCAACGGCTTCGACGCGCAGGACTGCCTTCTTGCCCGCGTGGCCCCCGGCGCCACCGAGGTGTGGGTGCCGCCCCGGATCCAGCGGATGCCCGGAGAGGGCGGCTGCAGCGTCGGCAACGCCCTGACCCCGCAACCGCCCCCGCACTGAACGGGGTGCCTGGCTCCGGCGAGAAGCCGCCTCACCTTCCCCGCCGCATCCGCAATGTCGCCCATCACGTCCACCCGTCCCTCAGAAGCGGAAAGCGGTGTACCGGGCGGCGTTGGTGAGGGCGAGCTCGAGCCGATGCCATCCCTTGTCGAGGATGGCCCGGTTCAGCCCGGTTTCCTGCCGGACCTGCCTGCCGGGCCGGTCGATGGCGCCAGCCGGTCCGTGAAGCGGGAACCAGTAAGCCGGGCGACCTGCCGAACCCACTGCAGCCACCTCCTCCTACCGCTCCGCGACCCGCGTTGATCTGGAGGAGGCCATGCTTCACCCACCTCGCGGTGCCCGGCGTGATCTCGGACGGCTGATTGCTCGCATCGACGACGAGTTCGAGCGTCGCACTCTGCCTAACCCTGGACCGAAGGAGCGAATGGACGGTGGACGGCTGGTGGTGGTCGAGGATCCGTGAGCGCAACCGGTCCGTCGTCGAAAGCTCCGGCGATCACTGCCAGACCTGGGACGCGTTCAGATATCGGCCGGGTCGCTTGAACGCCCGCTCGAAACGGGCGAGTTCAGCAACTGCGTCAGGCCACATCCGCTCATCTTCGACACGGGCGGACAGCTGCACGCGTCCCCGCGGGAACGCCCTGAATTTGCCGAATTGCAACGTGTCTGCGGGCTCTCGCTGGAAACCCACGCAGCCACGGGCGTCGTTCCGGAGGCCGGCGGCGGTGCTGCTCTTCCCGGCGACCGCCGCGAAGCCC
Organism: Streptomyces sp. NPDC059875; assembly: GCF_042731085.1. NCBI lineage: Bacteria > Bacillati > Actinomycetota > Actinomycetes > Kitasatosporales > Streptomycetaceae > Streptomyces > Streptomyces sp. NPDC059875. The sequence continues at coordinate 98,221 of NZ_JBHWJZ010000025.1, read as the reverse complement.
TGGCCAGCCACCCAACGACGAACCCCCGGCCTTCCGCGCTGGAAGGACGGGGGTTTGCGATGGAGGGCACTCTCGCAGATCGCGATGGTCGACCAGGACGGTACGTTAGAGGTCAACCGGAATCTGCCCAATGGGGTCGGGACGGCTGCGGGTGATCGGCGATCCACGCCCATGCGGTTCACGTGCCGTGACAACGGGCGGGTGGCGCCAGTGGCTTTTCACACCCGCCCTGGGGCACGTCATCCGCCCGCGGCCTCCTCCGCCTCCCAGCGCAGCAGATCGCCCGGCTGGCACTCAAGCACCTCGCAGAGCGCGGCGAGCGTCGCGAAGCGTACCGCCTTGGCGCGGCCGTTCTTGAGTACCGCCAGGTTGGCAGGCGTGATCCCTACGCGGTCCGCGAGCTCACCCACGGACATCTTCCGCCTGGCCAACATCACGTCGATGTCAACGGCGATCGACATCAGATCACCTCGTCCAACTCGGCCTGCATCTGCGCCGCTTCGACATCACGCGCGACGGCCTGGGCGAGCAGCATCCGCAGCACGAGCACGATGAGCGCGACCCCCAGGATGGCCAAGCCGACCCCGCCCATGATGACGGTGACACCCGGGTCGTCCCGCTGGCCCGGCGCATTGAGGACCGTCACCGCGAACCACAACAGGGCAGCCGCCACGATCGCGCCGATCACGACGTCCACGTACCGGAAGGCGGCGTGGGAGAACACGGTTCCGCGTCGCACCATCGTCACCAGCCGCCATACGCAGACCAGGGCGACCTGCGCCGACACCATGCCCAGGATCGTGATCACGCGCAGCGGGGTCAGCGGGAGCGACCCGTCCTCAGGGTCGGTGGCCAACGCCCACACCATCCCTGCCTGCACGAACACGGTTCCGGCGAGCACCACCACGAGCACGGCGCGCAGCGCGCCCACTGTCAGCTTCCCCACGACCCATCCTTCCATCGAGTTACGATGGGAATCTATCGAAATTCGATAGATGGAGCAAGGGCTGGGATGGGCCGTCTCCCTGCCGCTGACTGCCGCCACCTGCTGGCTGCTCGAGCGGGGCTAGGACCCGCTCGAGCAGGGCGGTCGGGAAGTCGCGCCCGTCGACCTTGGCCGGGGTCTCGCCGAGGACCGCGTAGCCGAGGTTGGAGTAGGAGAACTCGGTATCCGGCTTCGGCCCGTAGCCGGAGAGGTCGGTGAGCGTACGGACCGGGTCGCCGAGTACGGAGTAGCCGTCGCCGCCCAGCAGGTAGCCGGCCATGGCCAGCGGGAACTCCGGGCCGTCGGGCGGGAAGGACGGCAGGCCGGCGGTGTGGGTGGCGAGCTGCTCGACGGTGATGCCGGCCACCGCCGGATCGGCGAAGGTGTACTCGGGCCACAGCCCGTCGACGGTGTCCGTGAGCCCGCTCCGCCCGGCGTCCGGCAGGTGCCGAGCAGGCTAGCGGTGAGCACCTTCTGCGCCGAGCCGGACTCGAAAACGGTGTCCGGGTGACGGGGGTGGATCCGTCGGTGGTGCCCAGCGCGGCCCAACGGCGCGCCAAGACGTAGCACCGTGGCCCGCGCAGTGACGACCTGGGTGGCTTCGCTGCAGCAGGAGGTGGGGTGAACTGGCAGGGCGCTTCCGAGCTGATCGAGGCCACCTCCGGTCATCGGCCACGACCGATTCCGCTCCCGTCAGCCACCCATCTCGTCGATGTTGGCCGACTCCGTCGGAGGGGCTTGCCCTTTAGCTCGGTGGCTTGCCCAGCGGGCGCGGCCATCGGTCACGAGGGGCTTGCCTGGTGGCCTTGAGGCTTGCCCAATCGGCCAAACCGCAGGTCAGGGAGGAGGTCCTCCGTGAATCGGTCACGGGTTGCGCCCACGCGATAGGTAACCGGCAGCCGTGTGACCGATCGCTGTGGCCGATTGCTATGACCGATGAGCACTTTCTTGGCCGATGGGTGACAGCTGGTGATGCCGATCTCGAAATTTCCCCGGTGATGGCGGTGCGCCGGCCTGGCAGACTCGATGGCATGTCCGAACGGCTTGACGGCGAGGCAGCTCCGAACGATCCCGTGCGCGAGTACGTGACGCTCTATCCCGAGGTCGTCCAGGCGGGTTCCTTGCGGAACGCCCTGCAGGCGGTTGCCGATCATGCTGGCAACGGGCTTGCGGTCGAGCTGACGTCCTCACCGGGCTGGCGCTATGTAGCCGCGCAGGTGGCAGCTGACGGTCGTTCGGCGAATGTCCTGATGGGCCTCAATGAGCGCAGCTTCTTTGTCGACTGCTGGACCGGTGGTGTCCATATGGCTTCCGGCAGCACCCAGGACCTGTCCGAGGTTGTCGGGTGCTGCACTCCTGGCTGCAGGGGCCCCGGGTACGCGAACTCGTCGCGCGGTGGCCCTTCCTGCGGACTTGGGAGCTGGCCGAGGCCCATGAGCGTGGCGAGGATGTGCCGGTGCGGTGGCGCCAACTGCGCGAGGCCGCAGCGCGCACGCCGGACACCGGGCTGCACGAACTAGTCGAGGCCGCCTTCGAGCAGGAGCGACTCCGGGTCCTGTCGCCGGGGCGGAGCATGTACTGGCTCACCTTCAGCCGCCGGGCCGCGCCGCCCATCTGCCGCGACCTGCCGGCGGCCATGCCGATCAGGAACGGCCGGTACCGGGTGCGGTTCGCCGACCGCCGGCTGCAGGAGGTGGACGGTGCGGCATCGGCCGTCACGGCCATCCTCAAGGGCCTCCCCGACGACGCTGTCCCGCGAGCTTGAAGGTCAGGGGTGTTCACGCATGGGTCCGACCAGGTTCGTTCGTCCGACCCCGTAGCCGCTCTCCGCTCCCGGTGCGTTCCATGGCTTGGTCGACGAGTTCGGCGCCGCGGCCTCCGCGGAGGACAGCGGCGGCCCGCGGGAACTCTCCGGGGGTGGGGCTACGCCGCACCTGCCGCTGCCAGTACCGCGACCGGCAGGAGCAGAATCCACTGCGGCAGGCGGAGTAGTGGTCTGGGCCAGCCGACGGACAGCGTGACGACCAGGAAGGCTGCCGCGTACGCGATGAAGTGCCCGGCCACGAACCACGCCACCAAGCCGGTCCCCGGCGCACCGTCCGTCAGGGAGAGGTAAAGCAGAGCGAGTCCGGAGAGCACCAAGTCGACGCTCACCATGTGCCACACGGCGTGCAGGACACGCTTGGGTTCGTCCGCGAGCCCACAGGACAGCAGCGGGCGCACCACATCGCGGCGCCCGCCGACGATGTGCACTGCGGTCACGCCGACAGCGGTGATGCCTGCCGCGAGAAACCAGCCGTTCATCGGACCTCGATTCCCTTCGCCACGACGGCGGCCAGCAGTGCTGCCAGCTGCTGGTCAGGGTGTTCCCCGACCAGCCCTACGTGGAAGAACACAGCTCCTGCCAGCGTGTCCAGGACCAGGTCCACAGGCGTTTCGGCCGCGATCTCCCCGCGCACCACGGCGCGTTCGAAGACAATCAGCAGCCGTTCCTTCGAGGGGGCCAGGAAGTCGCTGCGAATGCGCGCCTTCAGGTCCGGATCGGCGGCAAAGTCAGCGAGCAGCCCCGGAAGTGCCGCCGCGGCGGCAGGCGCGCGGAACTCGTCGACCAGGCCCTGGAGCAGCACGGTCAGATCCCCGGCCAGCGTTCCGGTGTCCGGGGGCGGAGCATCATCGGTGGTCGTGAAGACGGCCTCGAAGACCAATTCCGGCTTGCCCGGCCACCGCCGGTAGATCGTGTCCTTGCCGACACCGGCCCGCGAGGCCACCGCCCCGATCGATGTCGCGGCGTAGCCGACCTCGACCACCAGCTCTGCCGTCGCGCCGATGATTGCCTCGTGCGATCGGGGATCCCTGGGACGCCCCCTGGAGGGCAGAGAGGAACTCATGGCATTTACCTTACGGGTCGACCCGTAAGGTAAACAAGAGGTCGGACTGCCCTTCAAAACCGGAGCCGGCGGCGCCTCTTCAGGTCACCGGATGGTTGCCGAGCGAGCAGAAGAACTCCTGCTGGCCGCCGGCGACGGCGTGGGCGGGATAAGCGACAACCGCCCCCGGAACCCGCCACATTCGGACAGGACCCCGAGCACACCCGCAAACGCCGAGATCGCGCCCAGCCTTCCGGCTGAACGGGTTCTCGTGACGGTTCACGAGAGCTACTCGGCGAGAACGGTCGAAAGTCACGGTGGGTGGGGAATCAAAGTGAGCAACTCTGGCCACCACCTGAAGCGCGGGGTGGGGAGATCCAGGGCTCTGACCGGATTTCCGTGAAGTCCGGGTTCGCCCAGCCCTGGTCACAGCAAATGTCCGGTTTGGATCACCTGTGCGGCCATCCGGGTCACGTCCGGATGTCCCCCGAGCGAGAGACGCTCGGTGGGGGTATGTCGATTCGCGCAAGGTGACCCTGGGATCCATGAGGAGATCAGTTTTGTACGCAGTGATTCGGCATTACGAAGGAGTGACTGACTCTGCCGAGGCAGGACGCCGAGTGGACGAGGGATTCGTACCTCTCCTTCGCCGGGTCCCCGGCTTCGTGGCTTACTACTGGGTGGACGCTGGGGACGGAGTGATGGTCTCTACCAGCGTCTTTGAAGACCAGTCCGGCGCCGAAGAGTCGATCGAGCGGGCGGCGGACTTCGTGAGGGACAACCTCGCGTCACTGCTCCCCAACCCTCCTCAGGTCACGGCCGGCACGGTTGTGGCTGCTGGGTAGCGACCCTGCGAAGTGGGCCGCTCGATCTCAACTACCTCCACTCCGACGACCTGGCCCTTCACGGAACTGCGGCCAGAACCAGATCCAGGGAGCCTCATCACTGGCCGATGGTCGGCGGGGCGGGCAGAGGGCGCACCCACGACAGCCTCGCCGGCCGCGAGCACGAGCTGACCCACAACAGGGTCCGCGACTACGCCGCCACCCCCGGCGGCATCCAGGCCGCCATGCGCGTCTCCAAGAGCCGACCCCGAGTCGTGCCCGTCCCCTACGGCTCCCGCCCCTCGATCTGCCCGGTGCGCGCATGGACCGCGTGGAGGGAGGCCGCCGGGCTCGACGACCCCGGCGGGTACGCCTGGCGCTGCCTGCACGCCCGCTGGCACACCGTGATGCAGGGCGGACTGCAGCCCGAATCCATCGGCGATGACATCACCGGCGCGGCCAGCGCGCCGGAATCGACATCCGCTTCACCAGACACTCCTCGCGCCGAGGCTTCGCCACGGTCCTCCCGCCTGAAGGGGCCATGACCAGATCGTCATCGCCAAGCAGGGCGGCTGGCCCCGCACTCCAAGGTCCTCACCGGCTATCTCGAGGCCGTCGACCAGCGGGAGGACAACGCCCTGGCCGGGGTGCTGTGAGAGCACATGGCGATGGTCGGGTTCTTCGATAGCGGCCAGCGCTCGGGTCGACGAGCTCTTGGGCGTCATCGCCGGGGCCGCCGATGAAACCGCAGGAGCGTCGCCGCGAGCTCGGGCAGGGCCTTGATGACGGCGACGGTGTCGGCGCGGTCGGCACGGAGCAAGGCGACGATGCAGACGATGACCACGAGGGCGACGCAGAGGATGCCGACCAACAGGGGCAGGACGAACAGCGGGTCGATTGAGGTGAGCATGGTGGTCCTCCAGTAGGTCAAGAAAGTTCTCCCGTCCCCGACCCGAGGTCGGCGGCCACACGTTGGAGGCTTTGTGGGCTAGCCCCGCAAGACCTCAATCCTGAGCCCGAGTTGAACGCCTTGTTCGGTGCGGCGGTCGACCGGGGGGATCTGACAGGAGAGCAATGGAGCGGCCCTGACCTGGGACGGGTTGCGGCGGCCGATCGGGAGGGTCGAACAGGACGGCAATGGACCGGCATTGAGATCACCAGCGGGGCGATCGCCATTCAATAGCTGGAGCTTTCAAACCTCACCCCGGCGCTTGCATTACGCACACTGGTCAGCACCCAGCCGGGGGCGATGAAGAAGCCGCACCCTCAGTTGGTCGGCGTTGGGCGGTCGAATTGAACATTTCAGGCGGCCACCGCTTCTTCTTCGTGCCGCCTCGCCTCACCAGTTGGCTCACCGTGTACTTCACCGACCGTGGCATCGAGGACTGGAGAAGCGGCGCGGCGAGGAGGAGGTCACCTTCGAGTGTCTCGTCGAGCAGCGTCGTACGTTTGTCGACCAACCGGGGCTTCGTTAACCGCCAGAACGGGTCGCCCCCGAGGAGCACCGCGACTTCGCGACGACTTCTGCGACACGACGCGAGACCAGGGGTGTAGCCGGTGACTGATGGCGTGAGGCTTGCCGAGGGCGCGGAGGATGGTCTTGCCGCGTCGGCCACCAGGGTTGCCGCGTCGGCCAAGGGCTTGCCCGATCGGTCAAACCGCTGGTCAGGGCCGGGCTTGCCCGGTATCGGTCACGGTGGATGGCGAGGGGTGGCTCCCTTGGTCGAACGTGACCGGTGACCGATGCGATCGCCTCCCTGGCTGTGGCCCGATGGCCGGCGGCTGGGGAGCGGTCAAGCGGTGACAGGCCGAGCAGGAACCGAGGGGGGAAGCCCACATGTCCCTTCAAGTCGATACTTAAAGTATGCATACTTGATGTATGCATAATGGCGTCGCAGGCACATCGCCCACCCAGACCGGGCCAGCCTCGCCCTCAGGTCAAGCATGTCCCTGACCGCCACGTGGCGCAGGAGGACTCCATGGCCCCGCGCCCTGCCACCGGACTCTCACTTCGACGCCGACCGGTACGACGCCGAGCTGGACCGCTTGGTCGCCGACCACAGCTGGGAGGAGCCGGTTGACACCGCCGTACGCCTCTTGGCCCGGGAACTGGTCGCCCTCGACTGGTACCAGCGGTGGAACTGCCTGCCCCCGCCCTGGGGCCTTGGCGTCTCGGTCGGCGACCGTGGCGAGAAGGCCCACATCACGATGCGGTTCCGCGTCGAGGATTCGTTCCTCGCGACGGCGTTTCGCCGCTACACCATGGCCGTCACCGGGAACGAACCCGTCGAGGACCAGGTCCGTCGGTTCGCCGAACGTATCGACACCTCCGACCCGCGTTCGGCCGCGCAGCCCGGCTGAGCCGCTCCCGGCCCGCTGAGCCCGGTATCAAAGTCCGGCAACCAGGACTCGGGGAACGATTCAGCATCGCTCGGATCACCCCGCCCCTGCCCACAGGAACGACTCGTGCGCGGAGGAACGGAGGAGTCACATGATCGGCCGGACAAGCCCTAGTTGCCCGCGTATGAGGACCCCGGGGTCATCCGGTCCTGCGGAGCCCTCAGGCGTGTAGCGAAGGTGCACGTCCATCGCCTCGGCATACGCGACTGCATCGCATTCCAGCTCCGACAGGTCTCTCCCGACCAGTGGAAGTCCGTCGAACGCGACCTGGGGACCCTGCACAGCGTCGGCAGCGATGCAGAACAGCCCCACGGCTTGGCTCACATAGGCCGTGACAGCAGGCAGAGAAGAAGCCACCCCGCGACGGTGGACTTCGATCTTCCAAGCCGGCGAGAAGATCGCGTAGTCCCGTGCACAATCGCTGACCTCGGTCTGCCCGAGTATCTCAGCCGCCTCGACCACTTCGTCGACGGTCATACCGAATCGGAGCGGTCCGACGCCGACTGCCGGCGAATAACACCACTCATCCCGTTCGGCGGGTCCGAAATCGGCTTCGGTCTCGAACGCCACAGTCGCTCCTCTAGAAGCACCTGAGAACTTGCCGCCGCCCATCATGCCAATCACCAACCAGCAGACTGCGGGGTGCCGCCGCGCAGATCACTCAGCGCGAGCCTCATCTGGGCTCGGCCGCGAATACGGCGACACCTGAACATGCGAGCTCACCAGTCCCAAGGCCGTGTAAGGGGGGTGTCAGCGTTTGATTCGGCTGCGCATGGCGAGGATGGCCAGGGCGAGCAGGACCGGTTCGGTGAAGCGGCTGACCATCTCTGTGTAGGTGCCCCAGGTGGTGAGGTCCTGGCCGCTGGAGCGGAACACGACGGAGTTCAGCACTACCTGCACGGACTTGTTGAAGCGCGCCCCGCTGAACCGGTCGCCGAGGGGAAGCGTCAGCGTGGGATCTGGCTTGTCCACGGTCAGTGTCACCTGTCCGCCGCCAGCCGGGACCGTGCCGCTGGCGACCTGTCTGGGCGAGGAGTCGGGCAGGCCGAGGCCCATCATCAGCACGATCGTGGCCACCACCGCGGCCAGCAACCAGCCCAGCGCCCGGGATGCGCGCAGGCCGTACCCGGACAGGAGCCAGTACCCCCAGAGCAGGCCGCGTTCGCCGGGCGGGGATCCGGTGCGGTCGTGGCGGCGCATCTCCATCTCGCCGTAATAGAAGTCCGCGGCGCCGGGCTCGTAATTGCCGTCCTCGAAGGCCTTGCGCAGCTGCCGGTAGAGCGCGGCCACGTCCTCCGGGTCAGGGGTGAGGCCGGGGTCGGGGTGGTGCGGTCCGGTGCGCCAGTTCCGTGGGGAAGTGGCCTGGCCCGGGGGCAGGGCGGTTTGTCCGGCGGTCTGCGCGCGCCAGTGGTGTTCCTCGGCCAGGGTGCGCCGCCGCGTCCACTTGTAGGGCCATATGGAGTGGCGTCGGTGAAGGCCGGTGGGGGTGCGGGCGAAGGCGCAGCGGCCTTCCAGACGGAGCTGGTCGAGATGGAAAGCACCGGAGAACAGGCAGTCGGTCAGGTCGGTGTCGGTTCAGGACCAGGTGCGCCGCGTCCACCCCGCGCACCGAGACGACCCGCACCCCGTCCCCGGCGCCTGCCAGGAGGCCCTCGTCCACTTCCACACCCCCGAGGTCGATGTAGGGGGCGGGGTGGGCGGTGACGGCCATGGGGAACGACAGCACCGCGTGACTGAGGTCCACGGCCGCGTAGCGCAGGCGCAGGGTCGCCGTCGACTCCCAGCGAGTCCTCTCACAACGAACCTCACGTGCCGCGATCTCCAGCGTCACCGGTACTTCGAACACCGCGCTGGACAGATCCACCGCCCTCGCGCTCACCACCGGCCCCAACCGCGCCGTCAGCGCAAACCGCGTCCTCTCGAACCTGGCGTTGCCGGAGAACTGCGCCGCGTCGAACCTGGCGTCGGCGGAGAACTGCGCCCCGTCGAACGTGGCATCGGCGGAGAACTGCACCCCGTCGAACGCGGCGTCGCCGGAAAACTGCGTCTCATAGAACGTGACGTCGCCGAAGAACTGCGCCCCGTCGAACTTCGCGCCGGAGAACTGCGCCCCGTCGAAGGTGGCGTAGCCGACGTGGGGTCTTCCGGTAGTGGGGTCTTGGAGGGCTTGAAGGAGCTCCTGCAGGAGGGATGCGGTGAAGGGGGTGTCGCGGTAGTTGATCTCGGCGCCGGGTGCCAGGCCGGCAAGGCGGGAGTCGCGGTCGATGCCTCTCAGGTGGGCCAGGCATGCGGTGTGGCCGGGGACCTGGATGCCGGGGCAGCCGACGGGGTCGGTAGCGGGGTCGGCACCATGCGCACAGTGCGGCCAACGCGGGGTGGCCGGCGGATTGCTCACGCAGGGCTCCAGGGCTTCACGGCGGCAGACGGTCGGTCCCGCTCCGGCTGCTCCAGGCTCCACGTCTCCCGCTGCACCCGCTCTGAAGCGCGCCGCTCCCGAGGAACCTTCCCGACCCACTCACCCGTCATCGACGCCACACTGCCACCCCGCAACCAGCTGTCACCCGATGTTGGTGAAGCTGAACGTCACGCTGCACTCATGCCCCGCTACTCGCCGAACCCTGTGTCGCTGCACATGCCTACGGGTGCGGCAGCCTGGGCAGTTTTGTGCCGACAAGATCGGTAAGCGCGGCCAGTGTGTCCGGGGGATCGGGGGATCGGTGATGACGGATCAACCGTGGTTGCTAGCCTGTCAGGGCCTCGTCCGATGACCGCGGGAGTTCTTGTGAGTGATGGGCCTGCTCAGGACCTGACGGGCACGGTGCGTCGGATCGACTCGCTGTTGGACCGCATGGGACTGAACCGCGACGACGTGTTGCGGGTGGAGGGTGAGGGTGGACTCTCGTACGCCTCCGGGGTGGCCGTGGAGGAGGTGCGGGAACTGCTGCGTGGTGAGCGGTCCGCTGAGTCCGGGCGGGAGGTGGACGTCGTCGAGGCGCGCCACCGGCGGGTGGTCGAGCGGATCCTGTTCCTGCGCGCGACCCGGCTGCGTGCGGCCGCGGACGGCAGCAGGCGAGCCTACTCCCTGGCGGAGATAGCGGCCGGGGCGGGAACGAGTGCGCAGTGGCTCGACAAGATGATCAAGACGGGCCGTGCTCCGAACCTCGACCACGCCGCCGGGATCGCGGGTTTCTTCGGAGAGAAGATCGAGTTCCTGGTCGCCGAGCCGGCCGAGTCGCTGGACCGCGTCCTGCAGCAGATCCACAAGGACCTGCTGGAGCGGACCGTGGAGCGCCAGGACCAGGACCTGCGGCGCCTGCGAACCGCGGGTCCGGCGAGCGAGGTGGACCCCTCGCTCGGCGTTGTCGCGTACGCCGCCCGCGCCCTGGCCGATGTACCGGAGGACACCGCCCAGCCCCTGATCGCCCTGATCGAATCCGTCGCGCGGCGCTCCCGTGAGGAGCGCGCCCGGGAGGCCCGCGCCGCCCTCGAGACAGCGCTGGTGCACAATGACGTCGATTGATCGCGGCGGCCTGACCACGGCCCACCAGCGGTAACGCGCAAGGAACGATGCATGGGGGGCCGTGCATCAGGCACGAGGGGCGGGTGGCACGGGGTGGGCGTCTCGCGCGAGATGAAGCGGTATCGCGACGCGCTGTTCATGGGGTTGCCCCAGCCGGTTCCCGAGCAGCCGGTGGAGCTGCTGAAGGCGATCTGCGCGTGTGCGGCACGGTGCAGCGGGCGCGAGGTGCGTCTGATGCTGGAGGAGTTTCCGCCGGAGTCGGTGACGGGCCTGTGGCTGGACATGGGCGACTACGACCTGATCGTCCTCGAGGCGAACACCTCTCCCCTGCACCAGGTCGTGATCCTGGGGCATGAGCTGTGGCACCTCAAGGAGGGGCACTGCGGTCATGGCAGCGCGGCCGGTGCGCTGGCCGCGGCCCGCATGCTGGGTGACCGCTGGAACCTTGCCGACGCGGTCGCCTACGTCGCCGCCGCCCGTACGGAGCCGGACCTCGAAGAGGAGCGGCGTGCGGAGCGGTTCGGCCGGATGCTGGCCGACCGGGTCAGGCCCTACCTGGAGCGCGGGCGCGGCACGGCACCGTTCGGCGGAGTGGCCGACCGCATCTGGGCGTCGCTCAGAGGTTAGAGGGCGAGAAGGCATGAATCTCTACATCCCGGCCGCCGCGCTCGGCATCGTGCTGGTCGTCAAACTTCCCTCGTTGGTGCGGCGCCGGCACAGTCCCGTGGTCCGCAGCGTCAACGCAGTGATCTTCCTGCAGGCCTCGGCGTTCTTCTTCTCGGCGCCCCCGACGATCGGGTTCGTCAACGAGTTGACCGGCGTCTGCAACTTCTCGGTGGCGCTGGTCTACTGCATCCTCTGCGCCTACGCCTGTGCCAGCCGGGTCCTCATGGAGAACTGGCGCGAGGACGTGGAGGTCCTCCCCCACACCCGCCGTCGGGTCAGGCGCTGGATCTGGGGCCACGGTGTGGTGATCATCCTGCTCATCGGCTGTTTCCTCCTGGGCGAGGCGCCGGTCGAACGGCAGAGTGACTTCGAGACGTACTACGCCAACACCCCGTTCATGCGCGAGATGGTGCTGCTCTGCCTGTTCGCCGTCACCGGGGCGGCCGCCGCGGCTGCCGTCGCGTGCTGGAAGTGGGCGCGCGACCTCCGCAGGGAGTGGCTCGAGCGGAGGACACCGGCCGGAGGCCTGCTGCGTTTCGGGCTCACCGTCCTGGCCGTCGGTTTCCTGACCAACGTCACCTATGGTGCGGCCAAGCTGGCCGCGGTCGTGGCCGCCTGGGGCGGTCGGGACTGGGAACCACTCAACCGGGCGGCCATGTCCTTCGCCTCCCTCGGCACCCTCCTCGTCGCCGCCGGCTTCCTCATCCCCATCGTCGGACCCTGGCTCGCCGCGGAGGTCTTCGGGCCGCTGCGGACGCTGCGGGCCCTGGGCCCGCTGCGGCGGACCATTTGCGGGGCCGGTGCTCCCCGTGGCCGGATGCGCCTCCCCACTCCCTGGAGCGCCGGCCCCGGCCGGCGCCTCACGGACCGGATGACCGACATCCACGACCGGATGCTGGAACTCGGGGCGTACTGCTCGGACGACGTGCGTGCGCACGCCTACGCAGAGGCCCGCCGGGGCGGCGCGACGGAGGCCGAGAGCGTCGCCACCGGCCTTGCCGCGATGTTCAGGGCCGCGGCCGACGCCCGCGCCCGGGGTGTTCCGGCGGACAAGGAGCAGGGCGTGACGGCGGTCCGGGCGCTGCGTGCGGCGGAGGCCGAGTACCGGGACCTCCTGGTCGCCATCTCCCGGGCCCTCGGCTCGGTCGCCGTCCTGTCGCCTTCGACCATGAAGTGAGGGGCCGGCACCGAGTGAAGGGGCGGCACGGAGTGAGGGGGCGACCTGTCGGTCAGGCCGCCCCCTCGTCGTGCTCACCGTGTCACGGAGCGACCGGCAGGTCCGGGGTCAGGAGCGTCGGGATGCTCCAGCGCTGGGCCGGAGTGCCGTTGCAGCCCCAGATCATGAACTTCGTACCCCAGTCCCGCTTCGCCTGCGGCAGGTCGAAGCAGTTGTTCGACTGCGGGTTGTAGATGCTGCCGTCGGCTCGGGGCAGCCACTGCTGGCCTCCCTCGCCCAGGCACTGCCAGAAGATCAGGTCGGTGCCCTGAGCGGTCTGGTTGCCCCGGACCGCGACGCATTGACCCTTCTGGGTCAGGGTGCCGTTGGCGTTGACGCTGAACTTCTGCGGGTCGGAGCCGTTGCAGTCCCACAGCTGCGGCTGGTTGCCGTTGCCGTTGGCGCCCTGCGGGGTGTCGACACAGAAGTCGGGCGACGCGGCGTACCGGATCGGCAGGTCCGTGGTCGTGACCGGCGGTGCGTAGTTCTGGAAGACGGACAGGCCGGCGATGGCGCCCTTGAGGTAGTTGCTGGGCTTGCTGACGTACTTGTACCGGCCCAGGACCAGCGAGCCGCTGGGGGCGGGGCTGGTGGCGGCGTTGTGGTGGCCGCTGGAGGCCAGGGTGCCGTTGACGTAGAGGTTCATGGCGCCCGTGGTGGCGTTGTACGTGGCCGTCAGCTGGGTCCAGATGCCCGGCCTGAAGGTGTTGGCCGGGGTGACGGTGGCGTTGTAGTCGTAGGGCCAGCCGTCGTCGTCACCTCGGGCGATGGCGAAGCGCCAGTGGCCGGAGTCGGCCCACAGCATGAACGCGGAGGCGTGTGCGGTGTCCTGGCTGACGATCACACCGTCGGCCGCGGTCATCTTCGCCCAGGTGGAGATGGTGAAGGACTGGCGGGTGTCGACGGGCTTGGCGGGGCCGGTGATGACGGACTTCGCCGCGTCGTCGAAGACCGCGACCTTGCGGGAGCGTCCGTCGACGGTCTCGGTGGCGTAGGTGACGGCGGTGGCGGTGGCGTCGTTGGAGATGCCGCTGCCGTTCTTGGCAGGGATGGCCTTGGTGTCACCTTCCAGGCGCCACTGCACCGTCGGGGCCTGGGCGTCACCGCGGACGTGGTAGCCGCTGTAGCCGTTGACCGCGCCGCCGGCGGCGGTGCCGGCCCACGCGTGCAGCGTGCCGTCGGTGCCGACGGCCCAGAAGTCCGGGATGTCGTCGCCGGTGACGTCACCGTCGGAGCCGACCCGCGGGTAGTCCGTGCCCTTGATGCCGTAGCCGATACGGGTCGCGGGCTGCGCCGCCACGCCGGTCACCACGACGTACTGGTCGATCGCGCGAGTCGCGGTGGTCAGCTTGTACTGGAAGATGTCGCCGTTGGTGCGGTTGCGCACCCACAGCGCCGGGGCGGTGTCCGTGGTGGCACCGATGTTCAGGGCGTTGCCGGGGACCATCAGGTCCTTGTCGTCCCAGGTGCCGCTCGCGTCGACCAGGGTGGGCGCGGCGAGGGTCTGGTTGGTCTTGACCGGGTAGAACCACAGGTTGCCGGACTCCACGGCCAGCAGGCCGGTGGCGTCGGTGACCTGACGGCTGGGGGTGCGGGTGGTGCGGGCCGGGCCGGTCGGGGTGATCTGGCTGGAGTGCTGCCAGGTCGTCACGTTGTGGTAGCCGGTGCAGGCGGTGGTGTGGTCGGTGGAGCACTCCGGCTTCTCCACCGAGCTCTTCGTGCCGAGCGTGAAGCGGCCCGGGTCGGAGAGGGTGTTGTCGTACGCGAAGAGCTGCGATCCGCCCAGCGCGCCGGGGGTCGCCGGCTCCTGGTGGACGAAGAGGTCGTCCACGTTGCGGCCGGGGTCGAGCGAGCCGCGGTGAACGGTGCGGTAGTCCTTCCACGTCCGGCCCGAAGAGACCTCGGGGGCCTGGAGCGCGGTGGCGGCGGTGCCGCTGGGGATCATGCTGCGGCTGTCACCGTCGGTGGCGCGGCCGTGCGTGACCAGGTTGCCCGCGGTGTCCGGGACGAGGATGTCGGAGCGGGCGTCACCGGTGGTGTCACCGAAGGCGACCGCGCCGTCCTTCCACGGCACGTAGAACGCGTACGACTGGGTCTGCGAGGAGTTGCCGGCCTCGTCCAGGACCCGCGCGTAGACGATGTTGGTGCCCCAGCGCGGGGGCTTGACGCTGAGGGAGCTCACGCTGAGCGGGCTGCCGGCCGGCGCGCACTGCTGCTGGGCGTCGGTGAGCTGCGGGTTGAAGCCCCACTGGACGCAGGCAAGTCCGGAGCTGCGCAGGCCCGCGCCCGGGCTCGGGTCGGACGCGACGACGGGCAGGGAGCCCGTGTCACCGAGGCGCAGCTTGGTGATCTGGCCGTTGCCGGCCGGCGGGAACTGGGTGGCCGGGTCGGTGAACTGGCCGAACTCCAGGACCGGCGGGGTCAGGTCGACCGCGAAGTGACAGGAGGTGGTGGAGGGACCGCGCAGCAGGCCGTCGTCGCCGTGGACAGCCCAGCCGTAGTTGTGACCGTCCTGGATGGCGCCCAGCGGCACGGTGTACGAGGCGTCGGTACCGGTGCTGACGAAGCCGGACCAGCCCGTGTTCACGGTCGCGCCGGTGTTGTGCTCCCACATGTTCACCCACTGGGTGAGCTGGCCCTGGTTGGGGCTGCTGACCTTCGAGGCGAGCGTGACGGTCGGGGTGGTGATCCAGCCGAACTTGTCGGAGGGGATGTCACCGCATGCCTGGGTGTCACCCGCGACCACGCGGCGCGGGGCGGGAACGGTGCGCTGGTTCTCCGGGACGCGCGGCGGGAAGTCGTACTCGGCGCTGAGGACCGCGGTGTACGCGAACCGCTTGAAGGCGATCTTGTCGCCGGTGCCCTCCTGGCCGGTCAGGGCGAAGGCGAGTGGGGTGCCGGTGTCGCGGATGCCGTCGCGCATGGCGTTGGTGACGTTGAAGTCCACGGGGATGTTGCCGTAGCAGTCGCCGCTGTTGCCGTTGCCGCCGACGGACTGGTTCTGGATCCACTCGCGGATCTGGTGGTTGCTCCACTTGACCGAGGAGCCGAACGCGCCGGCCCGGTACAGGTGCACCGGGTACTTGTTCGTGCACGACCAGTCCGCCGAAATGTACTGCTCCAGGCGGAGGTTGGCGTAGTTGATGGTGGCGCCGGCGTAGCCGTTCAGGTCGAACTCGTACAGCGCGCGCTCGATGCCCTTGCTGGTCTCCCAGCCCTGGTAGCCCACGCCCGGACGGTCCCGGTCAGTGGAACCGGTGCGGTCGTAGTTGCCGGCGTCGTACGCCTGCTGGACCCAGGCGTGGTGCTGCTTGCCCCGGCTGTCCACGGACCACGAGGGGTCGACGTAGATGGGGTACTTGGTGTCGGCACCGTCGAGCAGCTCGGCGCTGGGCGCCAGGGCGATCTCACCCGCGGCGCGCTGCGCCGCGCCGTTCGCCGCCGCGCCGTTCGCCGCCGCGCCGTCCGCCGTCGCACCGTCCGCCTTCGCGGCGTCCACCTTCGCGCGGGTCACCGGGATCCGGGCCACGGAGGCATCGGCGCCGGGTCCGTCGGCGCTGCTGAGGCCGGCTGCGGCCTCGAAGTCGGCGTAACGGGACCCGCGCGCACCGGGCTTGCGTGCCTCGCCGGCCGACCACATCAGCGGAGCGGGGGCGCGGAAGACGGTGTCCTTGCCCGCGGCCGCGGTGAGGCTGCCGTCCTTGCCCTTGGCCAGCGTCAGACCGTCGGTGACCGTGGGGAACACCAGGTCGCGCACGGCCGGGTTGGCCGCTGCCGCGGGCGTGCGCAGCACGACCACGGTGGTGTAGCCGCCGTACTTGGTGGCGCTCACCTGGAGGTCGGTGTCGGGAGCCACGTCCTCGAACACCGCGTCGTTGCCCCGCAGTACGGGCTTGGGCAGCGCGCCCGGGAATGGCGAGGACACCGACAGCTTCTTGCCGTCCTCGGTCGTCATCGTCGCCAGCGGACCCGTGCCGCCGCCGGAGATGACCAGGCTCGAACTCGACGCCTTCGGCGCCACGGTGCCGTCAGCACGGACGGCCAGCGTGTCATCCAGTGTCAGCCAGCGCCCCTTGGCGCCCTTGGTGCGCTGCGGCTGCACGTGGCTCTCGGAGCGGAGCGTGCCCTTCGGGGTGGCGACGGTGGTCGCGTACTCCGTGGTCAGCTCCGGGACCGGCACATCCTTGCCGGTCTTCTTCGCCAGTTCCCATGCCTGCTCGACCCCCGTACGAGCGGACATTCCTGACGGTGCGGTGGGCCTGGTCGCGGTGCCAGGCTCTGCGGGCGCCGCCGACGCTTCGGGCGTGGCCGAAGCGTCGGGCAGAGGCACCGGCGCGGCCTGCGCGACATACGGCGTCGCGAGCAGCATGACCGCCGAAACCCCCACCGCCAAACTGGCGGCAACCGGCCTCCGCAAGCCGGTTCTTCGTGCATTGGACATGCGAGTGCCCACTCCTCTAGACGAGTTGAGTCCCTGATCGGACAGGCAAGGACCGGGGCACTGTGACAGGCGAGGACACAGCCGATCAACAGGCGGAGAGGTCGATTCCGCCCCTCCTGCGCGGAGTCGTGACCAATTGGGCACCAGGGTGACCTTTCCCACCCATCCATAAACTGCCGTTGATGGTGACTCAACGATCGTTCACTGCTAACTTTCCCCCGTTTAGGCCGGCGCATAAGTGGAATTGGGGCTTCCATCGCATCGCTTCGGCCACCGCAATCACCCTCTTCGCACCCATTTTCCGCAAGGTCTCGGCCCTCATGGCCGGGACCTTGTCTCTCTGCTGTCCACAGACGGAGGAACCCTCATGTCAGTCGCTGGCGTGCGCCGAAGAACGCGCACGTTCCGCTCACGGGTGGCCGGTCCGGTCATCCTGGCGCTCACCGCCTCGCTGCTCGGCGCCCCTGCGGTGCAAGCGGCGCAGGCCGGAACCGAGGCCTCCGAAGCGGACTTCTCGAAGATCTGGAAGCCGCCGCACCGACCGCTGCCCGGCACCAAGCCGGTCAAGGCCACCGACGTCGACGTCCGCAAGACCAAGGCGGTCCAGCCCCGTTACCCGGTGCCCGCGCGTTCCGCGGCCAAGCCCAGGACTCCGTTCCCCGCACCGGCCAGCGGCAGCGCCGACCTGACGGGCGCCCCCGGCACGGCACCGGTTCAGGCCGGCCGCCTGCCCGTGTGGGTGTCCCCGAAGGACACCACGACCAAGCCGGGCACGGCCAAGTCGGGCACGGCTGTGGCGGGCACGGCCTCGAAGGGCCTGAGCGGCAAGGTCACGGTGGTCCGCACGGACGACCGTTCCGCGCGTGAGGTCGGGGTCAACGGCGCCCTGTTCAGCCTCGCCGCCCAGTCCTCCGGTACGTCCGGTACGTCCAAGACGGCTTCCCACGTCCAGGTCGGCCTTGACCTGGCCAGCCTGCAGGCCGCCACCGGGGGCGAGTTCGCCTCCCGCGGCCGCCTGGTGACGCTGCCCGGATGCGCGCTGACGACGCCGAAGGTGCCGTCCTGCCAGGTGCGTACGCCGCTCACCACCCGCTACGACAAGGCGACGCAACGTCTGGTGGCCGACGTGGCGCTGCCGACGGCCGCCGCCCCGGTCCCCTCCCCCGTGGCGAGCGCGGGCGAGCAGAAGGCCGGCAGTCTACTGCTCGCCTCCCCCGCGGCCCCGATGCTGCTGGCCGCGGAGACGGACTCCTCGGGGCCCGGTGGCACGTACAAGGCGACCTCGCTCAGCTCCTCCCAGAGCTGGGCCGGCGGCGGCAGCTCGGGTGCGCTGACCTACGAGTACCCCGTCCAGCTTCCGGCTGCCCTGGGCGGGACCGCCCCCGAGGTCAAGCTGAGCTACAACTCCTCCTCGGTGGACGGCAAGACCTCCGTCACCAACGCGCAGGCGTCCTGGATCGGCGACGGCTGGGACTTCAACCCCGGCTTCATCGAGCGCGTCTTCAAGCCCTGCGACAAGGCCGGCATCCCCGACTCGGGCGACGCCTGCTGGGCAGGGTTCAACGCCTCCCTGTCCCTGGGCTCGCACTCGGGCACCCTGGTCCGCGACGACAAGGCGGGCTCGGCGACGGCCACCACCGACGCCGCCACCGGCACATGGCGCCTCAAGGACGACGACGGCACGAAGATCGAGTTCGGATCGGGTGCGGCCAACAGTGTCCGGGACGGGGCGTACGCGAAGGTCACCGATTCCTCGGGCACCACGTTCTACTTCGGCATCAACCACCTCCCCGGTGGTGACAAGACCGACCAGGCCACCAACTCCGTGTCCTCGGTGCCGGTCTACTCGCCCAAGAGCGGCCAGCCGTGCTACGACTCCGCCAAGGGCGCCGGTTCCTGGTGCACGATGTGGCAGCGCCTCTACCTCGACCACGTCGTCGATCCGCACGGGAACCTCACGACGTACGCGTGGGCTCCGGAGACGAACTGGTACAAGCGCGGTGCCGGCCAGAACAACGGCAACGGCACGATGACCGAGTACACCCGGGCCACCACCCTGAAGAGCATCGCCTACGGGCAGAAGCTCGCCGATCAGGTCGCCGCCAAGGGAGCGCTCCAGCCCGCCGCCAAGGTCGACTTCACCGTCGCCGAGCGCTGCGTCGCGGCCGGTACGGCATGTGAGCCGGCCAACCGGACCGTCGCCAACAAGGCCAACTGGTACGACGTTCCGGTCGAGAACGAGTGCAAGAGCACCGGCACCTGCGTCTACTACTCCGCCACGTACTTCACGACCAAGCGCCTGACGGAGATCACCACCCAGGTCCGCGTCAACAACGCCTGGAAGGACGTGGACCACTACCTGCTGGCCCACTCCTTCCCCGACCCGAAGGACGCCGGCAGCCAGCGCGCCCTGTGGCTGGACTCCGTCCTGCACACCGGCAGGACCGCGACGCCGAACCTCGACCTTCCGCTCGTGTCGTTCACGCCCGTGATGCTGCCGAACCGGGTGGACGGGACGAACCTCGTCCCGGCCCCGCCGATCATGAACAGGCCGCGCATCCAGACGATCCGCAACGAGACCGGCGGCGTCCTGAACGTCGACTACAACCTCGCCGACTGCTCGCGCATCAACAACGTGATGCCGGCGGCCGAGGACGACAACACCAGGGCCTGCTACCCGGTGCGCTGGTCCCCGCCCGGTTCGGTCGTCGACGCCGATCCGGTCCTCGACTGGTTCCACCACTACACGGTCAAGTCCCTGACCGAGAACGACATCGTCACGGACACTCCGCAGAAGATCACCTCGTACGCGTACGACTCCGCCGCCTGGCACCGTGACGACAGCGAGCTGACCGAGGCCAAGTTCCGTACCTGGGGTGACTTCCGCGGCTTCGCCAAGGTGACCGCCACGGTCGGTTCGGGCACCGACGGGCCCAAGACGCAGAGCTCGACCACCTACCGCCAGGGCATGGACGGGGACGTCCGCAAGAACGGCACCGCCCGCTCCGTGCACCTGACGGACGCCCTGGGCAGGGACGTGACGGACGTGGACTGGCTCGCCGGCCAGGTCCTGCAGACCGAGACCTTCGACCAGGCGGGCGGCGCCCCTGTCGCCCAGACCGTGCACGCCTCCAGCGACGAGGTCGCCACCGCCACCCACACCCGCACCGGTCTGCCCGCGCTGGTCGCCCGCTACCCGGGGACCAAGACCTCCACCACGAACCGGGCGAAACTGGCGGACGGCAGCTGGCGGACGAGTACCAGCACCCAGGTCACCGACCCCGACCACAACAACCGGACGAAGACCTCGCTGGACCAGGCGGACGGCGTCCCGGACCAGTGCACCCGTACCGCCTACGCGAGCGGACCGGACGCCCAGCGCACCGATCTGGTGTCCGAGGCCCTGAAGGTCTCGGGCGCCGACGCCTGCACCGCGGACCCCACCGCCGCGAACACGGTCTCCCTGACCCGTACCTTCTACGACGGCCTCGCCCACGGACAGGCGGGCGCCACGGCCGACGCGACCAAGAGCGAGATCCTGGACCGGTACGCCGCCGACGGCACCGCTGTCTTCGTCACCGCCTCCACCACCGCGTACGACGGTTACGGCCGCGTCATCTCGACGACCGACCCGAACAGCAAGGACGCGCAGCACCCGAACGGCGCCACCACCAGCACGGTCTACACCCCGGCCGCCGCCGGCGAGCTGCCCGGCACGGTGACGGTCTCCGCTCCCGTCCCCGGCCAGGCCACGGGCACCTGGGACACCGTCACCACCTATGACGCACGGCGGTCGGTACCGCTGAAGGTGACCGACCCCAACCAGAAGACCACGACCAACACCTATGACGCGCTGGGCCGTCTGACCGCGGTGTGGCAGCCGGGGCGTGCCCCCGAGTCCCACACCCACGCGAACGTGGTGTTCGGCTACCGCGTCTCCAACACGGTGGGCGTCCCCTCAGCGATCACCACCAAGAATCTGACCGTGGACGGCACGACCCCGGTGTGGACCACCGCGATCGAGCTGATGGACGGCTTCACCCACACCCGCCAGACGCAGTCCAATCCGGCGAACCCGGCCTACACCGGCCGCCTGGTGACGGACAGCCGCTTCGACTCGCACGGCCGGGAGATGGTCTCCAACGCGGCCTGGTACAACGACGCTTCGGGTCCGAAGGACGTCCTCGTCGCCGCCGCCGACAGCACCATCCCCTCACAGAAGCGGACCAGCTACGACGGCCGCGACCGGGCGACCGTGGTCTCGACGTGGTCGCTGGGCACCGAGCAGCACCGCACGACGACCAGCTACCCGGGTGCGGACCGCACCGACGTCCTGCCGCCGAAGGGCAGTGCACCGACGTCGGTGTTCACGAACGCCCTGGGCCACAACACCGAGCTGTGGCAGTACTCCACTCCCACGCCCACCGGTCGGGCAGCGGACGCCGCCGTCACCCGCTTCACCTCGACCCTCGACGGCGAGCCCCTGACCCGCAAGGACGCGGCGGGCAACGTCTGGTCGTACACCTACGACCAGCGGGGCCGGCAGATCGGCGCGAGCGACCCGGACCACGGTGTCAGCACGCAGACGTACGACGCGGCTTCGCGTCTGACCAGCAGCACCGACGCCAAGAACCGGACGCTGGTGTACACCTACGACCTGCTCGGGCGGAAGACCGGCCTGTACGACGGCAGCGTGAGCGCCGCCAAGCAGCTGGCCGGCTGGACCTTCGACACGGTCGCGGGCGGCAAGGGCAAGCCGGCCACCTCCACGCGCTACGTCGGCGGCTCTGCCGGCAAGGCGTACACCACCGCCGTGACCGGCTACGACGACGGCGCCCGGATGACGGGCACGACGATCACCATGCCCGGCACGGACGCGGGGCTCGCCTCCGGCACCTTCACGTACAGCGTCAGCACCACGCACGACCGGCTCACCGGCAACCCGAAGGGCACGGTCCTGCCGGCGCTCGCCGGGCTGCCGCTGGACGACATCGCGTACTCGTACAACGACTACGGCCAGATGTACAAGTACGCCGGTGCCACCACCTATGACACGCAGACCGAGTACGACGCCTTCGGGCGCGTGATCCGGTCCACCGTCAACCCGTGGGCCTCCCAGGTCGTGTCCACCACGGTCTACGACGAGGCCACCGGTCGGATCCGCGACCAGTTCACCGACAAGCAGACCTCGACCACCGGCGCGGTGCAGCAGACCGGCTACACGTACGACCAGGCCGGCCGGATCACCTCGCTCACCGGCATCGCGGACAACACGCCCGCGCAGACCGACCGCCAGTGCTTTGCCTACGACCACCTCGGCCGGCTGACGACGGCGTGGACGGACACCGGCGGCATCAGCCGGCCCGACCCGCTCACGCACCAGACGGCCGACCAGGGCGCGTGCGCGAACTCCACACCGACCAGCGGCGCCGTCGCCCCGGCGAAGACCACGGTCGGCGGACCGGCCCCCTACTGGCAGGAGTACTCCTACGACCTGACGGGCAACCGCACCAAGCTGGTCAACCGCGACCCCGCGGGCGACACCACGAAGGACGCCACCACCACCCAGACGTTCGGCGCCCCCGGGCAGCAGAACGCCCCGACGTCCGCTCCCGCCACGGGTGGCGGCACGGGTGGTCCGCACGCGCTGCTGACGTCCACGACGACGACCGGGACGACCACCAACAGCGACAGGTTCCAGTACGACGAGGTCGGAGCCACCACCTCCTACCGGGCCGGAAAGGCCGGCACGAGCAGCCTGACGTGGAACAGCGAGGGCAAGGTAGCCTCGCTGACCATGGCCGCCCAGATCAAGGGCATCGGCGGCAAGTGCCTGGACGCGCAGGGGGCTTCGACCGCGGTCGGCAGCCCGCTGCAGATCTACACGTGCAACACGGGCGCGGGACAGAAGTACTCCACCGCGAACAGCACGCTCTCCAGCGGCAACCGGTGCGTCCAGGCCATGGGCACGGCGGCCGGATCGACGATCACGTTCCAGGACTGCGACGGCGGCGCCGACCAGACCTGGACCGCACGCGCCGACGGCACGCTCCACAACCCCGCTTCCGGCCGCTGCCTGGCGGTGCCGGGCGACGTGAGCACCGACAGCACGAACCTCGTGCTCGGCGACTGCGGCACCACCGTGCCCGCCGGGCAGAAGTGGACCATCCCGAACACCACCACGACGTACCTGTACGACGCGGACGGCAAGCTGCTGATCCGGCGCAGCCCCACGACGGCCACGCTCACCCTCGGCAACGACGAGCTGACGGTGAACACGGCCACCCAGGCCCGCACCGGCATCCGCTACTACCCGATCCCGGGCGGCATGACCATCGTGCGCACCGGGGCGGGCACCGCGGCAGGCGGGTTCGTCGCCCAGATCGCCGACCATCACGGCACCAACAACCTGAGCCTCGACCTGTCGACGCTGGCCGCCAGCCGCAGCCGTACCGACGCCTTCGGCAACCTCCGGGGCACCCAGCCCTCGGGCTGGGCCGGAAACAAGGGCTTCGTGGGCGGCCAGAAGGACAACACCACCGGGCTCACCAGCCTCGGCGTCCGCCTGTACCAGCCGACGACGGGCCGCTTCATCAGCGCCGACCCGCTGCTGTCGCCAATGGACCCGCAGCAGTGGAACGGATATGCCTACGCGAACAACAACCCGGTCGGCAACTCCGACCCCGACGGCCGCATGTGCCTGCACGGCGCACCGGGCGGCGGCGCCGACGGCATCTGCGCCGGCGTCGAGGGGGACACCGACGGAGTGATCGGCGACTACTCGGACAACTGCGCCAACCCGTCCTGCCGCAAGGCCTCGGACGAGATGGCGCAGACCGCGCGCAGGAACGGCACCTTGAACAAGCGGCCGAAGGCCCGCCACCGGACGTACCACAAGGAGCCGACCGAGAACTACACGTTCAAGTACACCTACAGCTACCGGGAGTACCTGGGGCTCCGGGCGAACATGGGCTCGCCGGAGGAAATCATGACGATGTTCAAGGAGAACCCGCAGGCGGTCTTCCCGTTCGAGGTCGAGGGGTGCGAAACGATGTACGAGGGCGCCGCGTGCACCCTGTACCCGGGGCCCTTCAACAGCCGCCACTTCGAGTCGATCTTCGGCGGTCCCGGGGACGTGCGGGTCACGACGTCGGCCACCAGCTTCACCTTCGAGGTGGTGGGCAAGGGGTACTTCGACGACCGCGGTTCGACCATCACCTTCAGCATCGAGGAGAAGGGCGACTCCGTGTACCTCCGCCAGGACGGTGTGACGACCGGCTCCAAGGCCCTGCCGAGCATCGGGGTCAACGTCCTCGGCGCAGCCAAGCGGGAGTGGGGTAAGCAGTCCTACAACCTGCAGAAGCTGGTCTACAAGGAGCGCTACGGGATCAAGCTGAAGCACCGCATCGACCCGAATGTGTTCCCCCAGGGACCCAACGGCTGAGCCGTGCCCGACGGTTGACACCTCAGAAAGGGAAGTTCCCGGCCGCAACCCGCGGCCGGGGGCTTCCCCATGTCCGGCTACCGGCGCCACCTCCATGGTGAGGCAGCGCACCTCGGGAGACAGAACGATGCGAGTCTCATCGGCCCCCTATCGAGTGGAGCGACAACTCATCCGCCCAGGGCCAGGTTTTGTCCCTTTGATCAGCACCGGTTCCGGCCGAGTTGATCTATCCGGCCATGCGCGAGCCGCGCGAACAGGGGGCGGGAACGAGGCGGTTGGACACGGCGCCGGGAGGGAGACGTACGTACCGGCACGGTCGGGGTGAGCGTGTGGACCACGCTCACGGGCTGGGGTATGGCGCTCAGCGCCGCCGGCGCGGTCGGGTGCATGCTGTGGGGCGGGCTGTGGGGCGTCGGGCCGTACCCACCGCTGTACGCCGAGACGGGGATGGCCGGACTGTCCGTGCTCTTCACCGCCGCCTGGATCGTCTCTTCGCGCCGGGCCCCTCGGCGCAACTCTTACGGGACGCGGCGGGGCCCTGCGAGAGCACCACACTCCCGGTCGACGACCCGTGCAGCGGCCACGCATTCGTGTGGCTGGTCGCGTTGCTGATGCCGCTGGCCACACTGGCCTGCCGCGCCATGGGGCACATGTCTCCCCGGAGTACGGACGGGAGACCGCGGGGCTGGACGCGGCCGGATGGGGCGAGCATCCGGCGACCCGTGGTCCGGCTCGCAGGGGACCCGGTCCGCGGGCGGAACGAGTCCGACGAACCGGTGTTCTTCCCCACCGACGTCGTCCTCCGGATCCCCTATGACAACGGGCCGCGCGAGGTGACCAAGCGCGCGATGTACACCCGGAACGCACCTCCGAAAGCGGGCAGGACGATGGAGGTGTACTACGCGCCGGGCGACCCCAGCCCGGATTCACCGGTGCTGAAGGACGGCCGTCGCCAAAGGCAGGGTCTGGCCTGGCCTGGACTGGCCAACGGGAACTTCTGCCTCATCCTCGGACTCCTCCTGACCGTTCCGCCGGCGGCGATCCTGAAGAGCTCCCTCGACCGGGATATGACTCCCCGGGTACGGCGATTCACACCCGCCGTCCACCTCCCGGCCCTCGGGATCCTTCTCCTCGGACTGCTCCTGCTGCTGCCGACGGCCATCGGATGGTTTCGTACTATCCGAGGAACTTCGGTGTCTCGTCCGCCAGGTTCCCCACCGGAGCCGCCGCCTCCGCGTCCGCGTCAGCCCTCCGCTTGGCCTTCCACCGTCCGATGATCACTGCCGCCTCAGTCGCAGTGATCTCGACCGGGTCGTAGTCGTCGTGGCCCAACCTGTGGAGGTGCAGGAACTCGGTCGGGCGCCACCGCATGTCACGGGCAAACACCTGGTCCACAGGCGGGGTGGAATGGATCCTCCGCACGACTCCATGCGGGTCCTCCTTCGTGCAGGACTCGTTGACCCGCGCGTAGTACGTGATCCGGTCGACCCCCGCCGCTGCGGGACGCCCCGAGTCATCGGGTGGGAGGCGCCGGCGGTACTCCTCCCACGACGGCAGCCGACTCGCCGGCTGCGTCGGACTGACTTCGGTCGTCTCGAACTCAGCCGGAATGCGAAGCCGGTTCAGTTCGGAGAACGCCTCCTCCGACAACCTACGCACGGCATCGGGATCATCCGCGTACCGCCTACCGTCGATGACGAACGTCGCGGCCCAGTCATCGCCATCCTTGATCCAGACGTAACAGATGTCCCGATTCACGTCACTCATCAGCGGCCCTCCCCTCAATTTCCAGCAGCCCACCGCATCACTTCGGCCTTCGCCCCCTCCGGGGCCCACACCCACGCGCACGATGACGCAGTCGGTACCCTGCGCAGTTCCGGTCAGACCTGGCTTGACGTGGGCTCCGAACGAGCCACCACCTAGTACGCTGGGGCAACCGTTTACGGGTCACCTGCCGCCGCCAATGCTTGGAGCAACGGCGCGGCTTCGGCGCCCTGCGGCAGGTCGCTGACCTGGCCGTCGCCCACCTCCACCACCCGCCACACGCCGTCCTCCCGCAGGGCGAGGTCCGTCGTGACGAAGCGGCAGGCCAGCGCAGCGACCAGTGGTCGTACGAAGTCCGGATCGGGCTCCGGCCGTAGCTTCGGGGTGTCAGGGTGCGCCGTGAAGAGGACCGGTCGGCCGTCGACCCACCACAGGCGCGCCTCGCCGACGGAAGTGCGGAAGTCCTCGAAGGTCCGGATCACCACGCCCCCGGTGAGGAATTCGTCCTGCAACTCCACGAAACGGGCGACGACGGAAGCCAGGCGGCTCGTATCCGCCAGGTCGGGTACGAAGCAGGCCTCGTGCCACTCGTGCTTGCGGGACTTCACGTAGTCCTTGACGACCGCTGGGCCGCCGCCGAGACCGGTGGCCGCTGCGGCGAGTTCCGCCCGGGCCGGTGGCGTGCCGGGCCCGGTGGGGAGCCACACGCTGCGCGGGGTGACCGGCTCGAACGTCCCGTACCAGCCGGGGAGTTCGTGGGCCCGCTGATAGTCCTTCGGCGAGGTCACCAGCGTCACGCCGCGCGCGGCCAGGGCATCGGACAGCGCGCCGTACTGCCTGGCTGTGAGCATCCAGCCGCGGTACCAGGCCGCTCCGGAATCCTTCGGGACTCGCTCTACGGCGGCGGCCGCGTCACCGGCCGTCAGGGCATCGTGGTCGATCAGCGCGATCGGGTGGTCCAGGTCACGAGCCATGCGCGCCTCGTCCGCGAAGTGCTGGTCCGTGCGCCGTGGCCGGAGTGGATCAGCGCAGAAGATGAACGTCGCCCCCATGCGCGACACTCTATCCGTCCCGGCAGCCCGTCCTGGCGCGTACAGATCACCGGCGACCGAACATGTTCGGTCTTCCCAACGGCGCACCGAAAAGGCCGACTCTGCAGCTGCAAGGCTTGCCAGCGACTCCAGCCCGGTGATTCCCAAGCTTACTGCGCGAATTCGCCCTCCCAAAGAGGCACTTGACCGGCGGATCCTGCCGGTCAGTCGTGGCGGGCGACCTTGACCGCTGAGATCAGCAGGATGACCGCGAGTGCGGGAATGAGGACCGGGTCGGGGATCACCCCGAGCAGGAGTCCGCCGAGGAGCGCGCCGACAATCGAGCCCGTGGCCATGAGTCCGGCGAAGCGCAGGGTGGCGCCGAGGACGGCGAAGCTGCCGTCGCGGCTGTAGCGGGCGAACGCGACGAGCATCGTGGGCAAGGACACCAGCAGGGACAGGCTTCCCGCCAACCTGATGTCGGCCCCGTACAGCAGCACGATCGTGGGGATCAGCAACTCTCCGCCCGCGACGCCCATGATCGCGGCGACCACACCGATGCCGAACCCGGCGGCCACTCCGGCCACCACCTGAACGGCGGTCGGCACGGCGAGCGATCCCACGGCGGTGGTGTGCGTGACGATGAGCGCGGCAGCCATGCCGGCCATGAGGATCGCCAGGACCTTGTAGAGGGTGGCAGACCGCATCCGCATGGCCCACGAGGCTCCCGCCCATGCACCGAGCAGGCTGCCGGCCAGCAGGTTGACCGCGATCGTCCAGTGGGCGCCCAGCTCTCCGAAGGAGACCGCTGCCAGGCGGGCGGGCAGGGCGGTGACCACGACGACCAGGCTCATCGCCTTGTTCAGGATGACGGCCGACAGCGCCACGAACCCGAACATCCCGATCAGCAACGGCAGCCGGAACTCGGCGCCACCCAGTCCGATCATCCCGCCCAGCACACCCACCAGGGCGCCGACGCCGAAGACCAGCGGTGCCGATTGCAGCCGTGCGGATGCCACGAGGCTCTTGTCAGAAGTCACATCGATCATGCCCGTCCTCCGCGCATCAGGGCAGCAACCGCATGTTCGGTGTTGGTCATGTGTGCAGTCTCACTGACCCAAGAGGCCGCACCCAGTGGACGATCGCACCAGGCCACAGAGACGAGATCTGCGATCCGTCCAGGTCCTGATCGCGTAAATCACAGCACGATACGAGCCTTGCGGCGCATCTACCCGACATGGGGTGGCGAGCTGCGCGGGATTACCAGGCCGGATTCGTAGGCGAGGATCACGAGCTGGGCGCGGTCACGGGCATGGAGCTTGGTCATGGCCCGGTTGACGTGGGTCTTCGCGGTCAGCGGGCTGATCACCATGCGAGCCGCGATCTCGTCATTGGACAGGCCGTGCGCAACCAGAACGACGGCCTCCCGTTCTCGGCCGGTCAGGCCTTCCAGCACTGTGCCCGTGTCGGTGGGGAGCGGTTGGGTGACGTACCGGTTGATCAACTTGCGGGTGATCGAGGGTGCAAGGAGGGCGTCGCCGCGCGCGGCCACGCGTACGGCGTGCAGGAAGTCCTCCGGCACGATGTCCTTGACGAGGAATCCGGCGGCCCCGGCGGACAGGGCGTTGAAGACGTACTCGTCCAGGCCGTAGTTGGTGAGGATGACGACGTGGACCCCGGTCAGCGCCGGGTCGTCCGCGATGCGCCGGGTCGTCTCGATGCCGTCGAGGACCGGCATCTGGATGTCGAGGAGTGCGATGTCGGGCAGATGCTCTCTGACGAGCTGCAGGCCTTCCTGCCCGTTGGCCGCCTCGGCCACGACCTCGATGTCGTCTTCGAGGTCGAGGAGCGCGCGGAATCCGCTGCGGATGAGCGGCTGGTCGTCGACCAGCAGGACCCGGATCACGAGGCGCGTTCCACGGGGAGTTCGGCCTGGACGGTGAAGCCGCCCTCGCCGCGGGGTGCTGCCCGGAGTCGGCCTCCGAGGGCGGTGACGCGTTCACGCATCCCGAGCAGTCCGATGCCGGGCACGGGGGCGGGGTCCGGCGTGGCCTTGCCGTTGTCGTCGATCTGCAGGGCGACGGCGTCCGGGCGGTAGTCGATGTGGACCGATGCCGTGGTGGCGTCCGCGTGACGGGCGATGTTGGTGAGGGACTCCTGGACGATCCGGTAGAGGGTGCGGCCAACCGCGGCCGGAACGTCGTGCTGCTGGCCTTGGATCGTCAGTGTCGCCTGTAGACCGGTCTTGCCGGCCCGTTCCACCAGTTCGGGGATGTGGTCGAGGCCGTGCGGTGGGGTGGTGTCGTCGTCGCGCAGCGCCTCCAGGGTGGCGCGGAGCTCCCGGGACGCCTCCCGGCCGGCCTCCCGGATCGCCAGCAGGGCAGCCGGCACCGGTTCGCCCCTCTTCCTGGCCACGTGGACGGCCACTTCGGACTGCACCTTGATGACCGAGATCTGGTGCGTGAGCGAATCGTGCAGCTCCCGCGCGATGTGCAGCCGCTCCTCGTCGGCCCGGCGCCGCGCGGTCTCCTCCCGGGTGCGTTCGGCTTCGTCGGCCCGCTGCTCGGCCTGCCGGAGGGCTTCACCGGCCGCGCCAGCTGCGATCAGCCAAGCGATTTCAAGGGCGCCCCGGGCCTGCGCGAACGCCTCGCCCGTGTCGTGCAGGCCGGAGGCCAGGGCCGCGAGGGGGAGCGTTGCCAGCACGGCCACGCTCACCGCCACCGTGACGATGCGGTGTCCCGCCCGCATGGCCGCGTACACCGCGAAGAGGAACGCGACGGCAGCCACGTCGAACCCTGCCGCCTGGTACCCCACCGCGCACAGCCCGGTGACGGCGAGGACGGCAACCGGAGCCCGGCGGCCCGCGGCCAGCGCCAGGCCGCCCACCGCCAACAGCACGTAGCCGAGCAGGCCGAGGCCCGTGGCGGAGCGATGCTCCGACAGACCGGTGACCAGTAGTGCCGCCGCCACGCCTACGGCGATCAGCCAGTCCCTGACACCGGCCCGAACGCGGAACCGTCCTTTGCTCATGCGCGCACCGTAGCCCGAGGCCGCCGCGGGCGAATCCCACTCGCGGACGAGCGGCCGACTACCACGCACGCAGTAGCTCCGCAGCACCTGCCGCGGGCGTGGTAGAGCGAAGTGCCTGCGCCTGCTGGACGACTTGCCAGGGACCCGGCCGACATGCTCGAACCACATCCAGTCGTCGCAAGAGAAGGAGCACCCTGATGTCCGCTCGTCGCCTGTTCGCCGCCTCCGCGACCGCCCTGCTCGGCGGGCTCGGTCTTGCCACACCAGCGGCAGCGCACGCCTCGGTCCAGCCTGTCGCCGCCGGCGTCACCGACTTCAGCCTCGGGAGGCTCGGAGCCACCACCGGCGGGCTGCTGGGGCTGGCCGCCGTGGTCATCGCCGTGCTGGCGCTGACCCGACCCGCCAGTCGTCTCGGCATTGCCAACGGGTCGCTCGGGGCCACAGCAGCCGTGGTCGCGGGGCTGATCGCCATGGCTCTCGGCGGGCTGGTCGCGGCTGCCGCCGACGGTGGCCTCGGCACCGGCAACGGGCTGGGCGGAGCCTACGTGGCCCTGCTGTTCGGGCTGACCGGCACTGCACTGGGCGGGCGAGCTCTGACCCGCTCCCGCCGCACCCGTTGACCACAGCGGATACGTCTTCTGGCGCGGTCACGCCCTGCGGGCGGTCACCGCGCGACGTACCGCGTAGGCAGCGGCGCCGGCGGCCAGCACCTCGGCGGCCTGACCAACGACTATTCACCTGGCCGCTTGACATCCGCTGACGCCCGTCGTGCTTCGTCCTCACGCCTGGTCAAGCAGGCGACGACCCTGCTTTCGAACAGCTCATGGCCGAACTTCGAGTGCCTAGGGTGCTCGGCAGAGCACGCACCCCGGCCGGTCGTCGTCCTGGCCATCGCGCCCTTCCCCTCGCGCCCGATTCGGCACCACCTGCGCAGACGCGGCATCCGGTCGGTGATCCCATGCCCGCCGACCGGATCGCCCACCGTAAGCGCAAGGACCGCGACGGCGGACCGCCACCTGCCTTCGACCGCGAGGTCTGCAAACACGGCACCACCGTCGAACGGTGCATCAACCGCCTGAAAGCTGGCGCTGCCTGGCGACCCGCTACGAGAAGACCGCCACCGTTTAAAGGGCCGGACTCCTCATCGCCGGCATCTTCATCTGGTCCGCCTGCTGACCTGCTCAGCCAGCAGGGCTTTCTTGATCACCGTTGCCGAACCACCACTCGACGCCCTCAGAACCTGCGGCCCAAGTGTCCATGACTTCCTCAATCGCCAGCAGACCGACCGAGCGGCTGACTGTGACGCCGAGGGTGCAGTGATGATGCATCTCGACGCCCTGACGGCAGTGTCGGAAGCAGTAACCGCCTGCGCTGGTGGGCCTTGGGATGGGGCCCTTCGTTGCCTGCAGATCGCTGCGATCGCTGCGAGTCAGCGCGATCCTCAGCTTCCCGGACCTGGCTTCGAGGTGCAGCGGCAGCGAGAGGATCTTGCGCTGGTCACGGCGAGCGCTGAGGCAGGCGGGGCGGCTGCTGATCTGCGGGCCCGCGCCCAAGCTGATGCTCTGGGTTGGAAGCAGGTGACCGAGCAGCTCGATCTGTTGCACGGCTGAACCTCGAACGGAGGTGTCCTGACCGTCAGGCCGCGGTCCGCAAGGGGGCCGGGGGGCTGACGCTGCTGCGGCTGAGACTTCACGCTGGCCGTGTTTCGCGTGAGTCGGAACCTTCGCAGTCCCACTCTCGCCCTGGCTGTGGATTTCTGTTTCCGAGCTTCTCGTACGGGGTCGAGGGCCGTGCGGGCGAGAGAGACAGCGTGCTCGAACCCGCCGCCACGGATCACGATCCTCGCCTCACGGAGCCGACGTGCGGCGGTGGGCCGGCTTCCACCGTACGGCCGAGGTTGTCTTGCTGGTGCAGTCCCCTGCCCGTGTGCTGTTCGCGCGCTGCAGCACGGTGAGAGGGTCGCTGCCTGCGTGCCGGCTGAGCGCCATGCTCGGCATGGGCCTCTGCCGGTGCGCTGGGCACCGGCAGAGGCCTCAGGCTGCACTGTTCAGGAGGAGGTCGGGGCGCTGAAGCGGCAGTCGGCGGAGAAGGCCGAGGTGCTGGTTCCGTCGTTCGTGCGCACCCGCCATCCGTAGCTGCGTCCGGGGGTGAGCGTAGGGACGGTGACGGTAACGCTGCCCTGGCCCCTCACCTTGGCGCTGGCCGATCGTGAGTCGCCCAAGGCGATGGGTTGGCGGGTGGGGTCGGCTATGTCCCAGACCTGGAACTCTGCCCAGACTTCCGCCGACGGGTCCGGGTGGGCGACGGTGGCACTCAGCGTCGGGGTAAGGCTTGTTGCCGTGCCGAAGTCGAGGCCAAAGGCCTCGACAGGCAGGTGGCAGCCCTGCGACAGCGCGGCGAAGGGTGTGCTCTGCATCTCGGTGCTCTTGCCGGTGGGGGCGGTCAGCTTACCGGCGTGCGAGGCGGCCTGATCGTCACGCATGGGGTAGTCGAAGGCCTCGACGCGCTGGATCGAGCCGTTGAAATAGGCGTTGTTCGCGCCGTTCACCTTGTCCCTGCCGACAACGAACGGGCCGGTCGCCGACCACGGTGCGGTATGTGCGGCGAAGGTCTTCTTGGCGCCGTTGACGTACAGCGTGATCATGCCGGCGGCGGCGTCGTACACGCCGGTGAGGTGTGTCCACACCTCCGGGGTGGCAGGGGCGATGGCCTGGTCGACGCTCCAGCCGCTGCTGTCCGTCTTTGGCATGCCGAAGCGCCAGGTGCTGTCGCCCTTGTTGAACCAGAGCATCATGCCGCTGATGTTCTGCCCGTCCTGGGACACCACCGCAGAGGTATCCGCTCCGGCGGCGACCTTCGCCCAGGCCGAAACGGTGAAGCTGCGCTGGGTGTTGATCACGGATCCGCCGGCGGTGACGGCCGTGTCGGAGCCGTTCAGCTTGAGGGAGCCGCCATGGTCCGCATCCCAGGAGACGCTGCCGCTGGGGGAACCGGTGTGGCCGCCGGATCCGCCGGCGGTGCCTCCCGCGGAGTCGAGCTTCCAGGACAGCTGCGGACCTCCCTGCGTCCGGCCGAAGACGGGAGTGTGGTCGGAGTACGCGTCGGTGGCCGGCGCGCACTGCGGCTCCCACGTCTTGTCGCCCGGCTTGAGCCTGCAGTCGGGCTGCTTGGCGATCGAGTAGTCCGTCCAGTCGGCCAGGCCCGTCCACGAGTCGCAGCCGGTGAACCCATCGGTGGAGAACAGATAGTCGATCTTCGAAGTCTGGAACCCTGTTTGCGAGGTGATCGCGTAGTCCTTGGGCTCACCGACCGGATTGCCGTCATTCACCTGCATGATGCGGGTGACCTTGGTGGTCTCGTTGGACGCCTCACCGGGGTAGTACGCCTGCTGATCGCACTCCGACATGAGGCTGAAGAGCGGCTGGAGCTTGTCCTGCACGCTGGTGTTGAAGTCTCCACCAAGAACCACCGAGGGGAACTTCTTCACTACGGCAGCGACCGTGTTGATCTGCTGGTTGTAGTACGTGGCGGCTGTCGTGGCGTCCACGTCGCCGTCGAAATTGGAGACGTGGGTGGTGCACAGGTGCTGCTCCCAGCCCGCCACCTCCACGCAGAGCACGGTGCCGCGGTTCATCGAGAGGTTGAGCGGTGTGCTGAAGTCAGTCTCGCTCTTCCAAGTGATCTGGCCCCTCACGCCGATGGCCACACCCAGTGTGCCGCTGAGGCCGCGGCAATCGGAACCTTCCTCATCGATGAGTTCGATCCCGGAGCGCTCGGGCTCCGGGTCCCCCTCGTTCGGTCGCGTCACACCCGCCAGAGCGAACGTCCATCCCTGCGCCCAGGCCTCCCCCTGGTCAGCCAGGTTCTTGAGCGTCGCGTCGAGCGCACCTATGTGGCTGACCGAGCACACCTCCTGCAGCATGACCGCATTGAGGTTCTGCTCCTTGATGACCTTGACGATGCCGTCGACCTTCTTCTGGGGCGTGTTCCGGTACGGGCAGTAGCCGGCCTGGCCTGCTACTGCCCCGCCGGCCTCGCCACACATGTTCCATGTCATCGTCCGGACCGACTCACGGGTATAGGCCGTGCCCGCCGCATCCCCCGGGGTCGTCTCCACCGCCGCTGCGGGTATCGCCTGACCCGCAAGCAGGGCAACCGCCACCAAGGCGGTCGCCAGCGCATGCAGCCAGCCAGCCGCAAATCTACTCATCATCACTCACTACCGGACCTATGGGTGCCCGATCCCCCCGCCCGAGCTCAGGGCAGTACCCACGACTCTGCCAACGAGACTGAACATGATCAATACGCACGCAGGCACCAGACCCGACGGCCCTTCACCAGTACAGGTGTGCTGGTCAACGCTCTCTGAATTTGCTCCCCCCTGGCGAGTCTCTGCAAGTTGACCCCGTGTCGTTGGTCGTCGACTGCCCTGGCGGTGCCGGCAGGACTGTCAGCCGTGGATGCCAGAATCGTCGGCATGCCGCTGTGCGACTACTTCTCCGCCACTGACGATCAGGCTGCCGTCGCAGTCCTCCAGACTCCTGGAGGCCCGGGGCAGGCGGAACTCGACGTGGTCTTCCTCAAGAACATCGACCCGGTCGTCGCGATCGCCCAGCTCGAAGCCATCATGACCGGCTGCAGCTATGACGAGGCCGGCGAGCGCCCGCGGTCCGGCAAGGTGCTGTCCGAGCCGGAGGACGGCCCGCCGTTCGTGGTCAGCCTGACAGACACCCTGATCGATGCCCTCGCCACGGCGTCGCAGGACGACCTTGTCCGCTTTGCCAAGCTGTGGTCGATGACCGAGGAACTCCGGCAGATCGGGATCGGGGCCGAGGTCACGGCCGATGTCCTGGAAGCCCTGGCCGGACTGGCTCAGCGCGCTCAGGCTTCCGACCAGCGACTGTATTGCTGGTGGGCCCTGTGACTCACCGATGTGCGGCGCCGTTGTAGGAGTCTCCGGTGAGGGTGAGGACCTCGGCGTGGTGGACCAGGCGGTCGATCATCGCGGCCGCGACGTCGTCGTCGGAGAAGGTCTCGCCCCAGCCATCTGGAGGGCCGATCAGCGGGCTGCCCAGCAGATGTGTCCGCGCTGCCGCAGTCTCGGCGATCTGCGTGAGACGACCGGCTGGTGCGGTCACAGTTCACGGCCTCGGCAGCAGTAACAGCCTCCCAGGACCTGCCGCGTGTGCGGCCAGCTGCGGCGACAGGCCGGATTGGGGCTGCGCTCGGCCTGCTGGCAAAAGCACCCTGGCCGTCCCTTCATCCGGGGGAACACCTCCGCGACCGGCTCGCCGATCCACCATCCTGGCTGGGAGACTTCGTCGCTCATGTCGCTGCCCGACGCTGCATCACCAGAGCCTGCAGCTTCGTCACCGACCTCGGCGGACTCCTGGAAGACGGGCACTCCACCTCGCCTCGGGCCCTGCTGGAAAGATCCCGCAGGCCAGGGCGGTCGATGGGCTCCTTCGCCCGCGCACTCGAGGAGTTCTTCACCCTCCACCACCTGGCCCTGCCCACCGACCAGGCCGAACGGCTCGCCGCCGGTTGCCGTCGTTGCCGCTGGCAACGACGCTTCGAGGCCGTCCCCGAACCGCTGCGGCAAGCGTCGCCGCCTTCAACACCTCCCGGATGCGGGCCCAGGACCGAGCGCGCCGAGCGCGCACCCGTCCTCGCAGCAATCACACCCTGGAGACGGCCCTGGCCACCCTGCGTGACCTGGCCCCTCTTCCTGGTCAACGAACCGGACAAGAACGACTGGTCCCTCGTCGACGTGCACGATGTCGAAGCCTTCCTGTCCACCCTGCCCAAGGGACGCAAGCGGCGGCTGACCGTGCTGCGGCAGTTCTTCCGCTTCCCGCGGTCCCAGAAGATGCTGCTGGTCGACCCCACCCGCCGGCTGGTCGCGAAGGAGGCGAACGGCTTCCGCGGCCAGACCCTCGCCGTCGACCAGCAACGCGAGCTGTTCCGGCGGTGGACAACCGACAAGCAAGTGCACCCGCATGAAGCGGTGATGGGCATGCTCGCTCTGCTGCATGGCGCCTCCAGCTTCGAGATGCGGATGCTGAAGATCGACGACATCGACCAGCAGGCCCATACTGTCCGGCTAGGGAAGCGACCCCATCCCGTCCCCCTGGACCCCGCTTCCTGGACGGTGCTGGAGCGGTGCCTGGCACACCGTGAGGCATGGCGGGCGGATAACCCGCACGTCATGGTCACCAAAGGAACAACGGCCGGGCGGAGCCCGGCCTCAACTGCCTATCCTTCCCACGTCCTTGACGACTGCGGCTGCCCGCCCCGCATGATCCGTAGCACCCGTCTCGTCGACCTGGTGAACACCATGGACCCCAAGCTCGTCGCCGCGGCCTTCGGCATGGACCCGCAAGCCACCCTGATTCCATCTCGCCGACCATGTCGACCCGGGGCGCCTGCCCGATCGCTGAGCATCGGCCGGCGTCAGAGAATCCGCTGGTCAGAAGCCTCGCCATCCTCCAGACTCGGGTGTGTGCGAGGGGCCCTCGGTGATCAGCGCAGGGAACCCGTGACTGGAGGAGAAGGAACGATGATGGCCCACCTGCGACTCGCCTGGGTCCTGTCCGGACATGGTTGGGCCGACTGCATCGTCAGCGACCACCAGGCGGAAGCCGAAGTCACGGCCTCCTTTATCACCGCTGCCCCCGAAGATCTCTTGACGGCGGTAACACGTCTGGTCGTCGGCGAGACCGATTGCCGAGCACAGTTCGAGGCCGAGCCCACCGCCCTCCGATGGATCTTCTACCGTGAAGGCACCAACGTGTGGATCCGCCTACTGGAGCTGGCCCACAG
Source organism: Streptomyces sp. NPDC059875 (assembly GCF_042731085.1). NCBI lineage: Bacteria > Bacillati > Actinomycetota > Actinomycetes > Kitasatosporales > Streptomycetaceae > Streptomyces > Streptomyces sp. NPDC059875. The sequence continues at coordinate 61,211 of NZ_JBHWJZ010000025.1, read as the reverse complement.
CAGTGACCACGACAACACTGGGAGCGAGATCTGGTCCACCCAGCAGAACATCGATGTCGTTGCCCGAGCCGTGATCCGTTGCTTCGACGAGGTCGCGAAGGAGTACGGCGAGAGCGCATACCGCGGCAAGTGGGGGGAGCCCTTCCCCCGCACCGAGCTCGAAGCCCTCAGGGCCGCGTGGCGCGAACGCCGAGGCGACTGGACGGCCTCTTGGGCACCGTCGAACCCGTGAAGTTTCGGCAGCACCGGCACGGGTTCGCCGGAACATGTGCGCTTTCCCGAAGGGCAGGTTCGAGGTCACCACCACCGACCCTGCTCGTAACGCGAGGCTATGAGCTGGAAGGACAGGTTGGCCGCGTCCTGGTCGAACGGGATGTAGCCCACCTCGTCAATGAGGAAGCGTCGACACCGTGAGGTGCTGGCCGCAATGGTGTGGATCGAGGTAGGCGGGCCCTCAAGTCGACTGCCAGAGGTGTCGCGTTGTCCGGTCCGCCGGTATCGGCGTACTCATGAGAGTGCTCCACCGAGTACAGAGATCTGTGCATCAATCTTCGCCACCTGCTCGAGTCCAAAGCCGCGCCGTGCCGAGTACTGTCGCCCCGACAGGGGCGTCATGGAGTCACTAGGGACCCTGTTCATGGCCGCAGCCTGGGTGTTCCGCTGGCCGGCCTGCTGGGCGGGGTGATTGTCGTTGTAGCTGTCACACGTTGGCGCCGTCGCGCAATCAGCGCTCTGGAGAGGGACGATGAGGAGCAAGGCGGACCCGCCTTCCGGATATCCGGTCGGTAGGGAAGCGCGAGCGCTTGTCACCTGACAGCTGCCCAGACCCCGCCCTCCGAGGCGGCGTCAGCAGGATTGCTGTCACCGAAGGTGCATCGTTCCTGTCACCTTGAGATCGTTTGTGGTCGGACCCTCGACACAGACAGCCCCAAGGAGACGAGTTGATCACGGAGTACCAGCAGAAACTGCGCGAGCGCTACATCGCCGCCACCGTCATGCCGGCCCCGGAGCCGTGGCAGCCGGTGCTGGACCACAGGACCCCCATCGGGGGTCTGCTCGGCATTGGCTTCGCCGTCCATCCCGACAGCGGGCACGACCTCGTCATGGTCGTGTCCAGCGACGGTCATGGACTCTTCGACGCGGTCACCGGCGAGAAGGTCGCCCGCGATCGGGACCCAGACCCCGACACCAGCACTCCGGACGCATCGCCAGAGCTCACCTGCCCCGGGCTGGGCCCGATCGAGGGCACGCCGGTGCGTATCGCCGGGCTCTTGGGCGGCGGCCTGCACAGCACCACACCAGACGGCTGGACGCTGGACGTCGTCAGCCCCGAGTGGCCCCACGACCGCGTCATCCTCTCCGCCGACGGCGGGTCCCACAAAGGCCCGGCGGGAGGGACGTGGTGGCACATCTTCCACTCCGAGTACTCAGAACTCCGCGCAGCCGGGTTCTCTCCCTCCGGCCTGACCCTGGCGGTCGCCACCAGCAGCGACCTCACCCTCTGGACCCGACCTGACCTCCACTTTGACGGCTGAGCGGGCAGCAGGACAGTGGGACAGCAGGCGAAAGGCCGACAGATGCATCCGGCACGAACGCGCTTTCGCTGTGCCACGGGGTTCACACGGCGTCCGAAACGCATGTGTTCGATGAGCCCGGTCACGTCGTTGAACCACGCGACACCCCACCCCTGCACCCCAGGAGACCGCTACGTACCCCCCTCCTGACCGACTTGCCGCTCCCCTTCCTGCCGGACCTCTCAAGCCCTTCGGGGCTCAGGTCCGTGTCTTGATCCCTCGCCGCGGCGCCGGCGCGTTCCGCTCAGCACGTCCGGATATGAGGAGGCAGGCATGACGAACAACTCGGGCAATGCGCCATCCACAGCTGAGGCGGAGACCGTTTCGGCATCCGAGCAGTTGCTGTTCGGCGGTGGGCTCGCATTCGACCAGGGCTGGAGCCAACACCGCGGCACCTGGGTGAAGCTGGGCATGTGGAGCATGCCGTGAGCATTCCCCGGCAGGTCGGCATCGCCGTGAGGCTGGCACGGCAGGCCGACAAGCGGGGCCCTCTACACGGTGGCGGCCAGCGAAGCCGGCCGGGGCGTGGCGTAGACGTTCTCCCTCGTGGCGGTGAACACGCTGCTGGCCGCGCTCTTGGCGTCGGGGATCCTGGTCGATCGGCTGCGGGGTGCCCTGCCTGCGCTGCTGTTCGTGTCCGTGATGGCGGTCCTGTCCTCGCTGCTGAAGTCGGCGTCGACCGCCTCGACGGGGATCTTGGAGCCGAAGGTCCAACGGGCGGCCACCGAGCGATACCTGGGTCTTGTCGCGCGGGTGGAGATGGACGCGATCGAGGACGACGCCTTCTACAAGCTGATGGACTCGGTGCGGTGGGGCGCCGACGGGGCCAGTCGAATGGTGGGCTACTGCACGGCCGTGGTCGCCTCGGTGATCTCTCTGATCGCCGCGGCGAGCGTGCTGACGGTGCTGCACTGGGCGCTGTTGCCTTTGCTGGTCGCGATGGCGCTGCCCAGCGCGTGGGGATCGTTGACGATGGCCCGGGCGCAATAGGTACTGGGATGTTCCGCAGGGCATACGACCTGCAGGCCCGCCAGTTCCTTACGCCCGCTCTTCCCATGCAGGCCGGCTCCCCCGACGTGGACACCTCAGCGAAGGGAACGACCGCGTGACCGCCTACGCATCAAGCTCCGCAGCCGGCCGCGCCCCGATCGAGCTGCAGACCGTCGCCTTGTTGCTCGCCTCCGAGTTCGGGATCCTCCCGGTGTCGGTCTCCCAGGGGCCGTCAGGTACCGCGACCCGTAACTACCTGGCCACAACGGACACCGGCAGCACCTGGTTCATCAAGACCTACCCGGCGGGCGCGGACCGCAGGATGGCCGAGAGCGCCGCGGCACTCAGCGAGTACGCGCGCCTGTGCCGGGTTCCGGTCGCCCGCGCCCGCTACACGGTCACGGGAAAGCACCTGGTGGCCTCTGGCAAGGGGGTGACCATGTCGGTGACGTCCCATCTGCGCGACACGGTTACCGCGGATGGGCAGCTCACCGGCCGCCGTTGGGCGGCCGTCGGCGAGGCCATCGGCCGTCTGCACCGAGGCCTGGCGCGTCACCCGTCGGGCCCGCCCCGGCTCGATGCCCGGGACAGGGCGGTCGACACCGTACGCAGCCGCGCCCGTCTGGACGATCTCGTGCACCGCTACGAAATGGACCCTCCCCGTACCGAGTTCGAGCGGTGGGCGTTGGAGACTGCACGTGAACGACTGGCCGGGCTGCCGGCGGTGGAGCGGCTGCTGGAGAAGGCTCCGGAGCGGACGGTTTCCCAGCTTGTGCACGGGGACTTGTCGGGCCCGAACGTTCTGTTGCGCGACGACCATGTCGTGGCGGTGATCGACTTTGCCCCGCCGACACGGCGAAGTCCCCTGTGGGAGCTGGGCAGGCTTGCGCTCGATCCGCGCACGGTCCTCGCCGGTCCGGACTGGCCCGACGGCCTGGGTCGCCTCGCCGCCGCCTATCACCGGCTTCATCCGACGTTGCCGGTTGAGGAGTTGGTCAGCGTGGTGCGGCTGACGGCCTCGTACCTGGAGTGCACCGTGTACCCGCTGAACACGGTCGTGGACAGCCTCGGGCCGGTCACCGAGTCGCTGGAGACGTACGCCCGAAACCGTGTCCAGGCTGCTGTCGTACTGCGTGAGCGGCTCGACGAGGCGGAGGAGGTCCTCCGTGACCACCTCCGGTAACCGCCCTAGCAAAGCCTTCCCGGACCAGGCCCCGGGACAGCCGGCTCCACGGCCGGTTCGGCCGGCGATTCCCCCTCAAGCTCCTGACCCCGCGAGGTTCTGACGTGCCCCTCTCGTCCTCACACATCCGACAGCTGATCACCGGCTATCTCGAACGCCACCCAGACGAACGCCCCAACCTGACCGAACTGCTGGGCGCGCTCGACGAGGGCGCCGATGTCACCAGTCGCTCCACCCTGCCAGGGCACATCACGTGCAGCGCCGTAGTGATCGACCGTGACCGCAATGTCCTCCACATTCACCACAAGGCCAGCGGGAAGACGCTTGCCCCCGGCGGGCACGCCGAGGCCGGTGATCGCACCCTTCATAGGGTGGCGCTGCGCGAGGTCCACGAGGAAGCCGGGATCCCGCCGGGGGCCCTCACCCTGACGCCGGCATTCATGGATGGGCCGATCGACATCGACGTTCACGACATCGAAGCGCGCCCCGACAAGGGCGAAGTGGCGTACAGGCACTACGACTTCCGGTTCGTGTTCTACTTGGCCGGCGGCATGCCCGAGATCGAGCTGCAGAGCGAGGAGGTGTCCGGCGCCGAGTGGCTGCCGTTCGGTGAAGTGTCCTCCCCGACTCTGCGGGCCAAGCTGGTGGGCTCAGGTCTCGATGGCGTCGTCGTGCCAACACATGCGTCAGCCCTGGTCCATGACGGTCGTGGCCGCTACCTCCTCCACCTGCGGGATGCGAACAAGCCTTGGATCTGGGAGCCAGGAGCCTGGTCGCTACTAGGCGGCGGCCGGGAACCGCAGGACGCGACACTGCTCGACACCATGCGCCGAGAGCTGCGTGAAGAGGCCGGCCTGAACATCCCGGACCTGGAGCCGTACGCGGTCGAGTACGTCACCGGCACGGACGGCACCCGGGTGCCGATCCAGCTGTTCACCGGCCGCTGGAACGGGGACGCGACCAGACTGCCGCTGACCGAGGGCGTGATGCTCGCCTGGGTCCGTCCCGAGAAACTCCCCCTCATGACGATGCCGGCGTCGACCAGGAAGCTGCTGGAGTGGCACGCGGCCGAGCACCCCGCACCCGCCGGTGCTCCGTCGGCCAGGCATGTGGCGACTCCGAAGGCGCCCTCAGGCACCGTTCCTCACATCGTCGGCGTCCACCTCTACCTGGAGCGCGACGGGCGAGTCTTACTGGGGCTTCGGCATCCTGATTCGGCGTACGCGGGCGGGGTCTGGCACGCGTTGGCGGGCCATCTTGAGGCAGAAGCAGCGACTGCCGGCCTGGTCCGGGAGGCGTACGAGGAGGCCGGGCTGGTGATCGACCCGGCAGACGTCGAGCTCGTCCACACAGTCCATCTGGTGGACCTTCCCGGGGCCCAGCCTCGGATCCAGCTCTTCTTCCGGGCCCCGCCACTGGGAGGGAGTCCCGGCGGTACGTGAGCCCGACAGGTGTGTCGCCTGGGAGTGGTGGAGCGTCAAGGATCTGCCCGAGCTGATCGTCCCCTACACCCGGGCCGCGATCGAAGGCATCCAGGCCGGCCGCCCCTACACCGAGCTGGGGTGGAAGCGTTGACGACTTCGCCACCGTCGGGCCGCGTACGCCACGCACTCGCGCAGTGCACGGGGCCGTCTCCGCCCCGACCTCGTCGCCCGCCACCTCCTGGCCGAACTCCCGGCCCGGCCCGCACGGATCCTGGACGCCGGCTGCGGCAACGGCGAGATGACCCTCCGGCTCGCCGCCGCCGGCCACCACGTGACGCCGCGGCGCCGCGGACCCGTCCACCGACATGCTCGACGCCGCAGGCCGCCGCCTCCCTACCCGCCCCGAACTCGGAGCGCGGGTCCAGTTGCGCGAGGCCGGCATCGACACCCTCTCCTCGGACGGAGAGCGGTTCGACGCGGTGTGCTGCCACGGGTGCTGATGTACCTGGACGACACCGCAGACGCGGTGGCCCGCCTGGCGCGGCTCGTCGGGCCAGGAGGCCTGCTGAGCATCCTGACGAAGAACCCCGGGCGGCGATCGGCGTGCGCGAGGCGCTGTGCGGCGACTACCCGTCGGCGAGCCGCCTCATCGGGCGGAGCGCCGACTCGGGCATCGGCCACCTTGGACTTCCCACCCGGGGCGATACTGTCGAGGTCCTCGCCAACCTCGCACGCGGCCAAGGCCTTGTTCCGCTGGTGTGGCAGGGCGTTGGTAGGCCGCTCACCTGGAAACGTGCGGTCGGGTTCCAATCAGAGGCAGTCGGCCGGTGCCGTGCCGTCGATGGCTATGGGCGCACGACGATGTTGCCGATCTTGCGGCCGCTGTCGACCCGATGATGGGCTTCGGCGATGTCGTGCAGATCATAGATCCGGTCGATCACCACAGTGATCGCGCCATCGGCAGCCAGTCGCAGGAGGAACTCAAAGTCCTCGACGCGCTCGGGTGCGGGGCCCGCGACGACGTTGCCTCGGGCACGGACGGTGTCGCCCAGGCCCGCGACGGCCAGCAGCAACACCCCTTTGGGGCTCAGCAGGCGCCGGCCGGACGTGATCGAAAGGTTGCCGACGACGTCCAGCACCACGTCGAACCGGTCAGCGATGCCGGCCAGGTCGTCGCGGGTGTAGTCGATGACCCGCGTGGCTCCCAGGCCGGTCACCAGGTCGGCGTTCGCCGTGCTGGTCACACCGGTGACAGTCGCGCCGAAGTGCTTCGCCAACTGGACGGCGTTCGTGCCGATCGCGCCTGACGCACCGTTGACGAGCACCGACACACCGGGGCCCACCGCTGCCTTGTCCCGCAGGAAGAACAGCGCTGTCGAGCCTCCGAACAGCAACCCTGCCGTATCCTCATGGCTCACCGCGGACGGCTTCCGTGCGAGCTTCTTCGCCGGCACCGCGACGTACTCGGCATGTGCACCCAGTTTCACTCCGGTCATGCCGCACACCTCGTCACCCGGCGCCATGTCACTGACGTGCGCGCCAACGGCCACGACCTCCCCGGAGAAGGAACTGCCCAGGACCGTCCGCCGGGGGCGGAAGACGCCGAACGCCAGCCGTGCCAACAATCCGAATCCCGAGGGGAACCGGGCCCCGCGGATGCGCGAGTCGGCCGAGGTGACCGCCACCGCCCGGACGCGCACCAGTACCTCGTCTCCACGTGGCGCGGGCCGGGGAACCTCGCCGATGCGTACGACGTCGGGCCCGCCGTACCGGTCGACGACTGCTGCCTGCATGGCCCCCTCCTTACATGTGTAAGTCTCTGCTTGACGATAGCCTTACGCACGTAAGGCAGCAAGCCTGATTCGAGAGGTCCGTCATGCCCCGGCGTCCAGCACTCAGCCACGACCGCATCATCGACGCCGCGGTACAGGTCGCCGACCGCGGCGGCCTCGCCCAAGTGAGCATGCGCAACGTCGGCAAGGAACTCGGCGTCGAGGCAATGTCGCTCTACCATCACCTCGCCGGCAAGGACGCGTTGCTGGACGCACTGGCGAACTGGATCTTCGCCCGGATCGAGCTTCCCGAACCCCGGCAACCGTGGCGACAGGCGATGACCGACCGCGCAGCGTCGGCCCGCGCCACTCTGTCGGAACACCCGTGGGCCCTCGGCCTCATCGAATCCCGCCGCTCCCCAGGCCCCGCCTTGCTCCGGCACCACGACACCGTGCTCGGCTGCCTGCGCCGCAACGGCTTTCCGATGACGCTGGCATCACACGCCTTCTCCGCGATCGATGCCTACGTCTACGGTTTCGTGCTGACCGAGCTCAACCTGCCCTTCGACGCCGACGCCGGAGTCGAAGAATTCGTCGGCGAGATCCAGGAGCAGCTTTCCCCCGACGTCTACCCGCACCTGGCCGAGCTGATCACCGAGCACGTGATGCATCGGGACTATTCCTACGCCGACGAGTTCGGGTACGGCCTGGACCTCATCCTCGACAGCCTCGAATCACGCCTGGCAAACCACGAGGCATCCGGCTGAAGCCCGTCCACGACGAAGGGCACCGTGAGCCCCGCCAGACGGCGGCGGGCCGGCGGCTCGGGAGTGTCACGAATCAGGTGGGCACCTGCTCAGAAGAGTCACCTGATGGACGCGAAGACGGGTCACCCCTTTGGGGGCCCTGACGTGTGAGGCGTCGACCGCGACATCATCCATGTCCAGGAGGCCGCCCTTCCGCAGTCCGGCGAGGACGACGACGTGAAGGCGGCCAGACGCCGGCTTCGGTCCAGTCCCGCAGCGGCCGCCAGGCCGTCACGCCGCTGGTCCACCACGGATTTCATTCTGAAACCATTCCTTGGTCCTGGGTCTGCCGACGGTCAGGCGCGGGACACGGATTCGATTCATGACCGGCTCGAACTGGGTGCAGTCCGCCCGCTGTCCGGGCGTGAGCAGCATCGACCCTGAACCACGGTGCCCTTCTCGCCCGCGGGCGAGAAGGGCACCGTGTCGCTTCTGCTGTCGCTCGCGGCCTCGATTCAGCCGTTGAGGCCGTTGATGGCGCTCCCGTTGCCGGCCCTGTTCAGGACGTCGCCGGCATCGCCGGGGCCACCGACCGTGTCGGCGACTCCGCCGACGAGCCCGAGGCCGTCGACGCTGGCACCCGAGAGGCCGCCGATCGGGAGACCGCCGATCGGATCAGCCGCAGCCGGAGTGGCACCGACCGCAGCAGCAGCAGCACCGACCAGGGCCGTGGCAACGAAAGCACGCTTGATGATGTTGTTCATGGCCTGATAACGAAGCAGATCAGCCTCGGTCACCGCCCCGACCCTCAGCCCACCGCCATGGTTGAAGAACGCCGAAGAAGCTCCTCACCGTCCGATGCGGGCGTCGCCCTCTTCGGCTTCTCCAGGGCGAGCACGGCCTCTCGGCGCCCTGGGCGGAGGGGGTTCTCTGGGGCTGATCGCACGGCAGGAGCGTTCGTGCAGCTGAGCGCCAATGCGGCTCATCGTGGCGGATGCAAAAGGTGTGGTGCGCTCGCGGGCGACGGCGGTATCGGCCGTTGGAGCTCCCCCATGCGCTGAGATTCGCCCACCGCACTGACACCGCGCCCTCAGCCCTTGCCGCGCTGAGCGTTCACGTGGCTGCGGGACAGCGTCAGGTGGCTTCGTCGAGAAGGTGCGGGCCATTGTTGCGGACGTCGTTCACGACCGTCGAGACGGGCCGGGCGTCGAGCTGGCCGTCCGCAGGCTGGGCGAGGAGGGCGCGGAGGTCTTCGGTGTTCTGATGGTGGGGGTCGAGCCAGGCGTCGTAATGGTCGGGCGTGAGGGCGAGTGGCATGCGGGGGTGGACGCGGCCGGCTGCGTCAGTGGCCTCGGTGGTGATGATCGTGCAGGTCATCAGCCAGGCGTCGGGGTCGCCGTCGCTCGTGATGTCGGGGTTGCGCCAGTACTCGTACAGACCCGCCATGGCCATCACCTGGCCGTCGCTGGGGTGGATGAAGTACGGCTGCTTGCGGGTCTTGCCCGTCGCCTCGTCCTTCACCGGCTCCCATTCGTAGAAGCCGTCGGCCGGCAGCACGCAGCGGCGCTTGGCGAAGGCACGCCGGTAGGCGGGCTTCTCGTGGACGGTCTCGACCCGTGCGTTGATCATCCGGGAGCCGACCTTCGGGTCCTTCGCCCACGCCGGCACCAGACCCCACTTGAGCGCCCGCAGTTCACGGCGCACCTCGTCACCGTCATTCCGCGCGGCGCGTTCGAGAACCGCGTAGACCTCGTCGGTCGGCGCGACGTTCCAGCTGGGCTCCAGTGATTCGTCGGGGCGCCAGTCGGTGACCTGAAAGAGCCGGGTCAGATCCTCAGGACTGCGGGTGGAGGTGTAGCGGCCGCACATACCGCCACTGTGCCACGGCACCCGCGGGCCGGCGTGCGGAAGCCGAGGTCGGACGGCAGCCACCCGCGGCCTTCCCCTGCACGCCGTGGACCTCTTCGCGGGGCAGTACGCACAAGGGCTTCTCTGGGGCGGGAAGTGTTGCCCGTGTGCGGGTTGCTTGCCCGTACCGGCTGGTGAGGCGCTCCGTTTGGGCCGGGGGGTGTCACATGCCTCGTCCGCCGATGCCCCCTTCGGGGGCGATCTCGTCGATACGGGTGAGGTCGTCGGCGGTCAGGTTGAGGTCGGCGGCGGCGATGTTCTGCGCGACACGTTCGGGGTTGCGCGATCCCGGGATCGGGACGATGTCGTCCTTCTTCGCCAGCAGCCAGGCCAGGGCGAGCTGCGGCAGGGCGACGCCCTTGCTCTCCGCCTGCTTGCTGAGCTCGCTGACGATGGAGAGGTTCTGGTCGAAGTTCTCCGGGTTCCACCAGGGAATGCCCCGGCGGAAGTCGTGGGCGTCGTACTCCTCGCGGGGCTTGACGGCGCCGCTGAGGAAGCCGCGGGCGAGCGGGGAGTAGGCGACGAGCCCGATGCCGAGCTCCTCCAGTACGGGGAGGAACCGCTCGGAGTCGTGGGCCACGATCGAGTACTCGTGCTGCAGGACCGAGATCGGGTGCACCGCGTGGGCGCGCCGGATGGCGTCGGCGTCGGTGTTGGACAGGCCGAGGTACTGGACCAAGAACTCGGCCGGACGGGTGGGGGGCCTGACATTGCGCGGTCGCGTTGGGCGGAGGGGTACGAGGCCTGCATGAAATGGCGCCTCCAGCCGGCTCACTCTGGCCACTCGAATTCGGGGCCACGTCACCACCGGAACCGTCGAGGAGGCGTACGAGGACCCCGCGCCCGCGCCACCGGCGCCCTCGTCTCGGCCCTGGCGGGGCCCGCAGAGCGAGGTCCTCGACTCCCCTGCCGCCCTCGCCGAGGCAAGCGTCGCGCCGAGGCCGAGCCCGACGCCCGCGCCCTCACGTGGCCCCTCTACGTCGTCGTACCGGCCGAGGTGGGGTTCTTCCAGGGCGACGAAGCCCGCCGCCATGTCCGTGTCCGCTGCGACCCCGTCCGGGAACGGTACTGGCCGGCTCCGGGAGCTGCTCTGGCCGTAGTACCAACCTCGGCCATCATTGCTGAAGATCGCTGCAACCTTGGATGTCGCATGCGAGTCGCTCCTATGTCCACACACGAAAGGAACTCCATGCGTACCCGGCACAAGCTGCGCGCCGTCGCCCTGGCGGCGGCGCTCCTGGCCTCCGTGCTCACCGTCTCCGCCGCGCCCGCGGGCGCCGAGAGCGCCGGCGCGACGGCGGGCGTAACCACCCAGGCCGTCTTCAACAACCCGATCGGCACCGTGAGCGAACAGCGGGCCATCGTCGACAAGCAGATCGAGCTGATCGCCGGCGCCCCGGCCGGCTCGCGGATCCGCCTCTCGTACTACTACCTCAACGACGCGGACTTCACCGACGCCCTGATCGCCGCCCACGACCGGGGTGTTCAGGTCCAGGCGATCTTCGACGACAAGGCGCTGCACGCGGAGTACGCGCCGATCTACAACCGGCTGGTGGAGAAGCTCGGTGGCGACCCGACCGAGCCGTCGTTCGTCATGACCTGCGGCACCGGCCGGGGCTGTATCGGCACCCGCATGAACAACGGTGTGACGGCCATCAACCACAACAAGTTCCTGCTTTTCACCGAGACACAGGGCACCGCACGGGTCGTCATGCAGTCCTCGGCGAACCTGCACATCGGCCGCGACGGCCGGCTGGGCTGGAACAACGCCCTCGTACTCGCCGGCAACGACGCCATCTACCAGGCGTACGACGGCTACTTCGACGACCTGCGCGCGCGGACCTCGAACAACAACTACTACGACACCGGCCGCCCGCCGCTCGCCTCGGGCAATGCAAAGATCCACTTCTTTCCGCGGGCCGCGACGAGCGATTCCGTCTTCTACAGCGATCCCAGCGAGGACACCGTCTCGACCGTCCTCGACCACGTGCAGTGCTACGGCAACTCCGAGGTCGGCACCACCGACACCCACCGCACCCGCATCCGCGTCAGTCTGACCGCGTTCGCCCGCCCCTACCTGGCGTCGAAGCTCAACGAGGTCGACGCGGCCGGCTGTTACGTCGAGGTCGCCATGACCTACACCCCGCCGAAGGACGACGGAAAGTACAGCCACGCGGAGGACTCCCTCAACCGCCTGCTCGCCAAGACGAGCAGCGCGTACGGCGGCGTCATCACCAAGTACTACTGCGGCAAGGACGCCACGTGGATCCACGACAAGTTCCTGCTGATCGAGGGCAAGTACTACAACGTCCCCGATCGCAAGATCGTATGGACCGGCAGCCACAACCTGACCACCAACTCCCTGCGCCAGAGCGACGAGACGATGCTCCAACTCGAGGACCCCGCCGTCCACGACGCGTACGTCGCGCAGTACAACAAGCTGCGGGTGGCAACCACGCACCAGCCGGCCAACGGTGACCCGATCGCCTGCCCGCGGACCCCGGTCTGAGCCCGCTGCGCCGCGCCGCCTCTCGAAGCCGCGCCCGGTCCATTCGGGGCGGCGCGATGGGCGCGCGAGCCGCTGGGCCTCGGGGCAGCGATCGGCGCGCTGGTCGCTGAGCAGGCATGAGAGCTCCCGGCCGCTGGCGCGATGCTACGGGAGCGGTGGACGGCCATGCCCCCGAGCTCGCAGGGCACGTCGCTGCCGTCGGGTTCGGCTCGGACCCCGGCCGACTCACCGTGTGCGCGGAGTCGACGGCCTGGGCGACGACGGCCCGCCTGGAGCAGACCCAGGTCATCGAGGCCGCCAACAATGCGGCGGGGCGCATCCTCGTGCGCACCCTGAGGATCTTGCCGCCCGATTCCGTACCCGCCCCTGAGCCGGCCGACGTCGCACCGGAAGCCGCAGCCGCGCCCGCCGCGGCGAAGGCGGACGAGACTGACTAGAAGCAGCGGCACGCGGTCAATTGCGGGATCAACCGGCTCAAGCGTCACCGTGCCGTGGCCACCCCATACGACAAACTCGCCGTCCGCTACGAGGCGACAGTGCTGGTCGCAGTCCTCAACGAGTGGCTGCGACCAGGGCTCCTCCTCCGGACGCCAGCGGCGGTTCTTTCGGACGTCGCGTCGGACGTGCTCGAAGCCGACGCGCAGGTCGATGTAGTCGAAGGCGAGTCCCACACCGCGAGTTGCGAGTACCGCGGCCCCTCCCCCTTGCTGGCGGCATGACGTTTCGCGCGCACGACGACTCTTGATCGGCCCAACTCGGCAGGAAGCGCGCCGCTGTTCGGCCCGAGTCGGCCGGAAGCCGACGTGCACGTCGGGTCACCGCCGGCCGTGCCGTGGCCCTCCTTCGTGGTTCGTGGCCTCTCCGCTTTAGCGTTCACTCCCAACCCATTGCAACACACAGGATCGAGGTCGTTGCGTTAGACTCGAAACCATTGCAACGATTTTCGGGCTCCCACCTGCGCACATAGTAATTACGCGCAACGGCGTCGTTGCCAGATCTTCAAATGCAACGTAGCTTTTCCGTCATCGGAAACAGCGAGTCAACAGGAGAGCATGATGCAGAAGTTCGACACTCCCGCCCCGGTCGCCGCCGTCCTCGACATCCCCGCGGGACGCATCCAGTTCATCGCCGCAGACCGCGCCGACACCACCGTCGAGGTCCGGCCCGCCGATGCCTCCAAGGGCCGGGATGTGAAGGCGGCGGAGCAGACCACGGTCGCCTACGCCGACGGCGTCCTGCGGATCGAGGCCCCGGCGGCGGAGAACCGGATCCTGGGCAACTCCGGATCCGTCGAGGTGACCGTCCAACTGCCCGCCGGCTCCCACGTCGAGGCGAAGGCCGCCGCCGCAGAACTCCGCGGCGTCGGACGGCTCGGCGACATCGCCTTCGAAGGCGCGTACCGCCAGATCAAGATCGACGAGGCCGCGAGCGTCCGTCTCACCGCGACCGACGGCGACGTCGAGATCGGCCGACTGGGCGGCCCCGCGGAGATCAGCACCCAGAAGGGCAACATCCGAATCGCCGAGGCAGTGCGCGGCACGGTCAGCCTGAGCACGCAGAAGGGCGACATCTCGGTCGGCGCCGCCCGCGGCGTCTCGGCTGCCCTGGATGCCGGCACCAGCTACGGCCGCGTCAACAACTCCCTCAAGAGCGACGGCACCGCCGAACTCGACATCCGCGCCACCACCCACCACGGCGACATCACCGCCCGCAGCCTCTGACAGCCCGCAGCCTCTCAAGGAGCACTCCTCATGACCAACTTGGCCATCGCGGCGAACGGGCTGCGTAAGTCCTACGGCGACAAGACCGTGCTCGACGGCGTCGACCTGGCCGTCCCGGAAGGAACGATCTTCTCCCTGCTCGGCCCGAACGGCGCCGGCAAGACCACCGCCGTCAAGATCCTCTCCACCCTCATCTCCCCCGACCCCTCCTCCGGCCAGATCCGCGTCGGCGGCCACGACCTCGCCACCGCCCCGCAGTCCGTGCGCGCCACGATCGGTGTCACCGGGCAGTTCTCCGCCGTCGACGGCCTGATCACCGGTGAGGAGAACATGCTCCTCATGGCGGACCTGCACCTGCTCCCCCGCAGCGAGGGACGGCGGGTCACCGCCGAGCTCCTTGAGCGCTTCGACCTGGTGGAGGCCGCGAAGAAGCCCGCCTCCACCTACTCCGGCGGCATGAAGCGCCGTCTCGACATCGCCATGACGCTGGTCGGCAGCCCGCGGATCATCTTCCTCGACGAACCCACCACCGGTCTCGACCCCCGCTCCCGCCACAACATGTGGCAGATCATCCGCGAGCTCGTCACGGGCGGCGTCACCGTCTTCCTCACCACCCAGTACCTGGAGGAGGCCGACCAGCTCGCCGACCGTATCGCCGTGCTCAACGACGGCAAGATCGCAGCCGAGGGCACCGCCGAGGAACTGAAGCGGCTGATCCCCGGCGGCCACATCAGGCTCCGCTTCACCGACCCGTCCGCGTACCAGAGCGCCGCCTCCGCGCTGCGCGAGGTCACCCGGGACGACGAGGCGCTCGCGCTGCAGATCCCCAGCGACGGCAGCCAGCGCGAACTGCGCTCCATCCTCGACCGGCTGGACTCCGTCGGCATCGAGGCCGACGAGCTCACCGTGCACACCCCCGACCTCGACGACGTCTTCTTCGCCCTCACCGGCGACACCACCATCCCCAACCAGCCCAAGGAGACAGTCCGATGAGCGCCCTCTCCCTCGCCGTACGCAACTCGAACACGATGCTGCGCCGCAACCTCCTGCACGCCCGGCGCTACCCGTCCCTGACGCTGAACCTGCTGCTCACCCCGGTCATGCTGCTGTTGCTGTTCGTCTACATCTTCGGCGACACCATGAGCGCGGGCATCGGCGGCGCGGACCGCTCCGCCTACATCGCGTACGTCGTCCCGGGCATCCTGATGATGACCATCGGCGGCACCACGATCGGGACCGCGGTGTCCGTCTCCACCGACATGTCCGAGGGCATCATCGCCCGCTTCCGCACGATGGCGATCCACCGCGGCTCCGTGCTCATCGGACACGTCATCGGCAGCGTGCTGCAGTGCGTGATGAGCGTGGTGCTCGTCGGCGCCGTCGCCGTGGCCATCGGCTTCCGCTCCATCGACGCCACCGCCCTGGAATGGCTCGCGGCGTTCGGACTGCTCACCCTGTTCGCCCTGGCACTCACCTGGATCGCGGTCGGCATGGGCCTGATCAGCCCGAACGCCGAGGCTGCCAGCAACAACGCGATGCCCCTGATCTTCCTGCCGCTCATCTCCAGCACCTTCGTCCCGGTCGACGCGATGCCGGGCTGGTTCCAGCCCATCGCCGAGTACCAGCCGTTCACCCCGGCCATCGAGACCCTGCGCGGCCTGCTGCTCGGCACCGAGATCGGCCACAACGGCTGGCTCGCCATCACCTGGTGCCTGGCACTGACCGTCCTCGGCTACTTCTGGTCGAAGGCGTCCTTCAACCGCGACCCGAAGTAACCGCCATGACAACGCGGGACACCTCCCGCAACCCGTCCCACCCCCAGGGCGGCGTACACCGACACCCGTCGGAGTACGCCGCCCCGTCCGCGTCCTCGGCCGCACGATGGCCGGATGCGGCGCTGCTCGCGATCTGGTGGCCGCACCGACGACGTCCCACCTGGACCGACGTCGTCGGCCGGCCGTCGCCCTACAGAGGCCGACGCCGCGGCCTGCGCCCAGCGGATCACGGTGGGGATCGGGGTTCGCTCGCCCTGGCGAGTCGCGCCAACCGGGTAATTCCTGCGCCGGTCGGTGTGCGCGCGACCGGGGCCGACGCGAGTCCCGGTAACGTCACGATCCGGAGTTCTGGCACTCTTTCCGAGGATGCGCGTTGCGTCGAATCACCGTTGCTCTCACATTGCTGGCAGCCCTCGTCAGTGGCTCCTACGCAGGCTCGCGGGCAGTCTCCGACGAGCGTGAGTCGCCTGGCGGCGGGCGCGGCACGAACATCCTCGTCGTCGGCATCGACAGCCGCGCGGGACTCTCCGCCGCCGAGAAGGAGCGTCTCCACGTCGGGGGAAAAGGCTGCAACTGCACCGACGTAATAATGCTCGTCCATCTCTCCGCGAACCAGCGGCGGGCCAGTATCGTCTCCCTACCCCGCGACTCCTACGTCCAGTACGCCGGCGACCCGGCGACAACGGCGGCCGGCGGGCCGGCCCGCTCGGGAAAGATCAACGGGGCGTTCGCGCGCGGCGCGGGCCCTCTGACCGTACGAACCGTCGAGAAGGTCACCGGTCTGCGCATCGACCACTACCTGGAGACCGGGTTCACCGGCTTTGAGCAGGCCGTCGACAATCTCGGCGGTGCGACCGTGTGTACGGACAAGCCCCTCAAGGACAGTGGTTCCGGCCTCGACATCCCTGCGGGCGCCCACCACACCGACGGAAACGGCGCACTGCGCTACGTCCGGGCCAGGCACGTCACCCCGCCCGGAGACCTCGGCCGCGTCCGTCGCCAGCAGCGCATGGTGAACGATCTGCTGGCGCGCCTCACCGCCGAAGGCGCCTTGTCCGGCCCGGTCGACACGGCTCGCACGGCCCGGACCCTGCTGAGGTCCGTACGCACCGACGACCGGACGGAGTTGGTCGACCTGGTCCGCGTCGGCTGGGCGCTCGGCCGCCTGAGGCCGGAGAACATCGAGCTCGCCACCGTCCCGATCCGGCTCTTTGACCACCGCGTGCCCGGAGTGGGTTCCACTCTGGTGTGGGACGAGGCCCGCTCCGCCGCACTGTGGAACGCGCTGAGCGCGGACCGTCCCATCACGGGCGACCCCCGCATCCAGCCCGTTCCGGAAACCCCGGTCAAGACGAACCCCGCTTTGATCGCGGTGCGCGTGGACGACCCGGTCGTAGCCGAGGCCTTGCGCCGTAACGGATTCGCCGTCACCCACAGCTCGCCCTCCGCACCACCCGTACGCCCCGACGGCCCACCGGTCATCAGTCATGCCCCCGGCCGGGAAGCAGACGCGGCCACCCTCGCGGCCGCCCTGCCCAGCGCCCGCCTTCAACCCGTCGCCCACCATGACAGGTTCCTCGACGTCGCCGTCGGCACACGACCCGTCGAGGTCAAGACCGTCACCTACGACCGCAACACAGCCGAAGGCGCCCCCGTGACCGGCAACACCCTCCGCTGCCCCAGCCCACCGAAGCCACCGGCCCCCGCCCACACGAGCAACCGCTAGATTCGGTTCTGTCCGGCGGATCACGGGCTGAGCCATCAGTGGATCGCCGCGACCGTGACGGTGCCATGGAAGACGTCGGCCCTCTGTCGTAGCGGCTGGCAACGGCCCGGGAGTTCCTGTGCTCCTCAACCCCGGACGGATGAACGCGAGCGCCGGGTAACCGGCTGGACCCGCTATGAAGACGGCGTCCGGGGGGCGTATTGTTGCGATCTTCGGTTGGTGGAAGCCGCCCGGAGTCCCCTAAGGCTGTGCCGACAACGATGACCCGTGACGCGACTCCCGCACGACTCCGACTCGACCAGGCACTGGACTGTTTGACGGTCACCTTTCGCGGCATGACAGCTCGCAGCGACGAGACCCAGTGCGAGTGCCACTGGGGCAGCGAAGAAGAGCTTGCACAACTGAAGGTCCCGGGTGTGGAGCTCGAAGCCGACCTACTGCACCGCACCTGGAACGCCCCCGACTGGAACGATCACGGAGCCGTACTCCGCCGCATCCTCCCTCAATTCGCCAGGGCACTCGTCAACGGACTCGTCGAACCCACGCTCGCCGAGTGGGTCGGAGAATCGTTCGCTCGCGGCCACTGGCAACAGTGGCCCGCAGATCAGACCGCGGCGGTCCGGGAGTTCCTGAACGCCTGGTGGGCGCATACCCTCACCGAACGCGAACCGACTTTCCCGGCGCACGAGCTCCTCAAGCTGTGCGCCGAGGCATCAGCCACGCTCAGCCCGTGGCTGGAGACCTGGGAGACACTCAACCACCCCGTCGCCGACCAGCACCTGGCCGAAGCGGCCTCCCTCTGGGAGTACGACCTGCTCGCGGACCAACTCCCGTGGGAGTCGTGGCACTCGGGGGACATCGACGCAGACGCCTGGCGTAGCGAGCTTGCGGCATGGCTCGTCCGCGTCGCACCCGCGCGGCTGAATGCCCAGGGCAGCTCCGAGGAACTGCTCCACCGGATACGGCTGATAGGACTCACCGGCCCCGCCCGCTGGGATGACCCGCACTGGCCCGACCACCGCTACTGAGCCTACTGGGGCCGGACAGAGCCGTTACGGCGGGGCGCCAAAAGAGGCCGCCCTACACACCCGGTAGTGCGCCGAAGGGCGTGCCCGAAAGGGCACACGTCCGGCGCACGTGGTGCCGGCGTATCACCAGCTGCGGTCCAGCACGTAGGTGAACAGCGCGTCCAAGTCCCCGGCGGCTTCAGGCGCGAGTGACGTTTCCCGCAGGCCGCGGCGGGCGGTGGCCAGATGCCGGCGCGCCTCGTCACGGGTCGCGGCCCGCCCGCCCGCCTCCTCCACGAGCACAGCGGCATGTGCCACTGCCGTGCCGCGCAGCTGCCCGGGGGCTTCCAGCAGCGCCGCCAGCTCGCGGGCGGCCGTTCCGCCTGCGGCGAGCGCGGCGAGGACCGGGTAGGTCTTCTTGCGCTGCCGCAGGTCGCTGTGGACGGGCTTGCCAGTCACCGCCGGGTCACCCCAGATGCCGAGCAGGTCGTCCACCGCTTGGAAGGCGATGCCCAGATGACGCCCGGCCTGCTCCAGCACCGAAACAGTCCCGGCAGGAGCGCCGCCGAGCACCGCGCCGAGCCCGATCGCACAGCCCAGCAAGGCCCCCGTCTTCCGTTCCGCCATCGACCGGTACTGCTCCAACTCCACCGCGCCGGGTCCGCTCCACGGGCGCTGCTCGAACCGCAGGTCGTCCGCCTGCCCGCACACCAGCGCGTTGAGCGTCCCGCACAGGTGCCGGACCGCGGCCCCTGCCCAGGGGCTCGGAGCCTCGGCCAGAGTCTGCACGGCCAGGGCGTGGAGGGCGTCGCCGGCCAGGACGGCCGGACCGGTCCCGTAGGCCTTCCACACCGCCGGACGCTGCCGACGCAGGCCGTCGCCGTCCATGATGTCGTCGTGGAGCAAGGAGAAGGTGTGCACCAGTTCCGTGGCCACCGCGCCGGGGACGGCGACGGCGCCGTCCGCTCCCACGGCCTCGGCCGCCAGCACGGCGAGCGCCTGCCGCACTCCCTTGCCCTCCGAGCCGCCCGGATCCGGCGTCCCGGCCGCATCGCTCCAGCCCAGCGCGTACGCCGCCATCTCGCCGGTCCAGGGATGCAGCCGCCCCACCGCCTCCACCAGTGCGGGCCGCACCAGTTCACGACAGCGCGCCACGGCCGGGGCCGCCGCGCCCTGTGCTGTGAGGGGCGAGGACGACGTCACCGGCGCCGGTGATGTCGACGTCAGGGAGGAACTCACCGCAGTCCCTCCGCATCGGCCGCCCGCAGCGCGTCGACTCCGGCCGCCAACAGCACCGGCTCGCCGGCTCCTGGCCCGTCTGCGGCCTCGTCCGGCAGCGGCCCCACGCCCAGCTCGGCCGCCGCCTTCTCCACCATCTCCTGGGCGTGCCGCAGACCGATGCGGTCCAGCATCGAGCGCAGCTCCGTCAGCTCGGCGACGCTCTGGGCGGCTTCCTGGCCCAGCCGGGCGCGCGCCTTGACCAGCCCCAGCCTCGAAAGCGCTGTGCCCCGCGGCTCCTCCATCTCGCGGAACTCCTCAAGGGCCCGCGTATACAGTTCACGGGCCTCCGTGTAACGGCCCGCTCGGTACAGCACGTTGCCACGCATCTTGTGGTTGTAGGCGAGCGCGCTCGACAGCCGCATCTCCAGGCAGGCCTCCTCCGCCTGCGACAGCAGCGACAGGGCACGCTCCACGTCCCCGTCCCGCGCGGACACCACATCGGCGACGCCTCGCAGCGCCCATGCCCACCCGCGCCGGTCCTCGGCACGCAACGCCGTCTCGGCAGCCTCCTCGAACAGCGCCAGCGCCTCGTCGTAGGCGCCGGTGTTGCGGTGCATCTGCGCGATGCCCTCCAGCGCCCACACCGTATGCCGGGCCTCACCGCGCCGACGGGCCTCGGCCAGCAGCTGCTCGTGCAGCCTGCCCACAGCCGCGTAATCGCCCTGTATGCGCCCCGTCTCGGCAAGCCCCGCCAGGGAGTAGCCCCGCACGACGACGTCCCCGCCGCGCTCGCCCATCTCGGCCGCCAGCCGCAGCAACCGGTACGCCAGCCGGAGCGCCCCTCGCTGCCGGGCCAGCGTGCCACCGCTCCACAGCGCCCACGCCATCGCTCCCTCGTGACCTGCCGAACGCGCCGCCCGGTAACTCGCCTTCCACGCCCGGTCGGCCTCCTCGATCCGCCCCAGCCGCCGGCAGGCCTCCGCGACGGCGAGCCCGCAGCGCGCCGCCCCCTGCCGGTCACCGGCCCGCTCCGCCGCCCGCAGCTCCTCGACACCCCGGGCGAGCACCTCGGCCAGCGGAGCGTTCACCGACAGCGACCCGAGAACCCCCTGGTACTCCGGCGCGGACGCCTTCGTCCGTCCCGCCTCACATATCTGACCTGCCATCAGAACCCTCCTCCAGTCGA
Source organism: Streptomyces sp. NPDC059875 (assembly GCF_042731085.1). Taxonomy (NCBI): domain Bacteria; kingdom Bacillati; phylum Actinomycetota; class Actinomycetes; order Kitasatosporales; family Streptomycetaceae; genus Streptomyces; species Streptomyces sp. NPDC059875. The sequence continues at coordinate 40,469 of NZ_JBHWJZ010000025.1, read as the reverse complement.
ACTTGGTGATCAAGACGACGACGGAAGGCTGAGGTTCCCTAGAGGCTGAAAAGTCCATCTCCGTACGGGCGCCGGGTCATCCCGAAGTGCTACGCAGCCCACCGAGGACTCCTCAGTAAGACGTACGACACCCGCTGGCCTCAGGAGAATCCCGCAGGAGCATCTCCAGACAGGAGGCCCCCGTCCGTTGCCGCCCCGTGCGGGGCTGGCCTCGTCGAGGTACAGGCCGATCGCGGACGCGTCGGCGAGGTAGCCCAGGGCCGCCCCGAGCCCGTCCGCACCGAGGCCGAGGGTCTGCTTCGGTCTCAATCGGGCAGCCGGGGAATGGCTGGGGGCGAGCGCGACCGGGATGGGTGTCTCCGCCCCTCCGGCGTCCGCCCGGGCGCGTGCCGGCGGCGGTCGGCCGCTCCACCGGGCGACGGCCCTCTACGAGGTGCGCCAGGACCTCAGGCGATCGGCGATGTCGTAGGAGTCCAGGCGCAGCGACCGGATCTCGTGGATCAGGTCGCGCCACGGCTCGTACGAGGTGTCCACGCGGAGGCCGGAGGCCTCCAGGTAGGAGATGGCGATGCCGTAACCGTAGAGCTCGTTCCGAGCGGGGAGGGGGCGCAGCAGGACGCATTCCTCCAGGAGCACAGCAGCGCGCCAGAAGGCGTCCGGGTCCGCCTGGTCGAGACTGGGGGTGTTCACCCGGTGGCGGCCGGCCATGCCGACCAGCACCGAGAGGTCGTTGACCGTGAGGTCTTTGCGAAGGATGTCTTCCTGGCGTTCCAGGAGCCATCGGTGGTCGATGTGCAGATCCACAGGTCAGGCCGCCCGCGGGTTCTCGTGCTTGGTCACCGACGGGAGCCCGCCGAAGTCGGCGTCGAATCGGTCCATGATCCCTGGGGCGCTGATAGCGCGGCGGAAGGCGGCGGTCGCAGTGTCCTGGAGACGCTCCTGTTCCTTCTCGGCGGCCAGCTGCGCGAGGTAGTCCTTCATGGACATGCCCGCGTCGTCGGCCAGGGCCTTGAGTCGGTCTCGAGTCGTGTCGTCGATCTTGACGGTCGTATCGGCCATGCATCGAGTATGCCGCGCGGTATACGGAGGCGGCTACCCCTTCGGAGCGAAGAGCGGATGAGCAGGCGGTCGGTGAACCGGCCGAAGGCTCAAAGAGCGGCCAGGTCCTCGTGGGACCTGGCCGCTCACTCGTGGGCACGACCTGAGCCGCCGCCCGCCGCAGCACCTCATCCGCACTCTTGGACAGGAGCATTCACGAGCCGCCGCACCGCACGCCGGGCGTCGGCTCCCCTCAGCGCGTGATCCAAAAGAAGCAACCCAGCCCCGAAATCAACAGCTGCCCGCTGCCCATTTCGCGGCCGTTCAACTAATAGGGCGGGACCGAGGCGGCCTAGACCGGCCTGGCCTACTGCCCGGCCTTGGCGGGCACCAGGTCGAATTGGTCATCCTGGTACTGGAAGAGGAGGCAGTCCTCTCCCTTCTCGCATCCGCTCAGGTGCGGCTTGCCTGCAGGGAGGCGGTAGTAGGAGCCGGTCGGGTACTGGACGCGCTTCCCGTCGATGTCCGCGTAGAAGGTGCCCTTGAGGACAACGGTCGGGAGGTCCTGGCTGTGGACATGCATCGGATTGTCCTTCCCGGCGGGGAAGGACACGAACGCCTCGTAGCTGCCGCTCCCCGCGAGATCGCCCCGCACGTTCGCGTACTTCACGCCGCCCGACCCCGGAAGTTCCTTCCACGTCCGGCTGGACGAGGGGAAGGAGAGGAACTCGGACGGGCCCTTCCTTGCCGTCGGGCTCGTCGGCGCCGTGACTGCCGGGGACGCCGTCGCAGCCGTGCTGCTGCCCTCCTTGTTGTCCTGGCCAGCCTTGACCTCGGCGCCGGACGAGCAGGCTGCCAGCAAGGCAACCGAAGTCACGGCAGCCATAACCGCGGTGATGTTCCTGGCCTTGGCATGCATTGATGTCCCCTTACACTTCGGGCTCTCAGGGCGCACGCCGAAGGAGCGGAAAGTGAATTCGTGGAGCCGTCCACGATTCCCTTCCTCGCTGCGCGGCGAGTCCCGGTACGGCCTCCATCGTCAGTTTTGGGCTGCCAGGGCGCCATGACGAATCCCCTGCAGATCCGGACATGCGGCTCCATCACGGGTCGGCGCGGCGCCATGACATCCGGCCTCGGCTCCGCCAGTCGTTGCGGACCATGTACGGGATCTTGAGACCACGAGCAGCCCATGACAGGCTCATGCCGCATGATCGATGAATTCGCGAAAGACAACCTGCACAAGAGACTGCGGCGGGACCGCGAGGCGCTGCTCTGGAAGCTCGACGGCTTGTCCGAATACGACGCCCGCCGACCTTTGACGGCGACCGGGACCAACCTCCTCGGCCTGGTCAAGCACGTGGCCACCGTCGAGGCCAGGTACTTCGGCGAGGTCTTCGACCGCCCTTCCCCGGAACCGCTGCCCCGGTGGCAGGACTCCGACGGCAGCGATCTGTGGGCGACCGAGGACGAGACCCGCGATCAGATCATCGGGTTCTACCGGCGCACGTGGGAACACTCGGACGCGACGATCAACGAGCTTCCCCTCGACGCCCCCGGCCACGTGCCGTGGTGGCCGGAGCCTTATGCCGACACGAACCTGTTCGCCGTTATGGTCCATGTCCTCGGCGAGTCCATCCGGCATGCCGGGCACGCCGATATCCTGCGCGAGGGCCTCGACGGCCGGACCGGGTTGCGCGCCGAACACGAGAAGCAGATCGACGAGGAAGCCCGTGCAGCCTACTGCGCGAAGATCGAGCAGGCCGCCAGGTCGGCCGCACCAATCAAGGCTTAGAGGGTGTCTCACGTGAGGTGATGTTCGTGCGGCATGATGCCGGTCGTGGGTGCCGATCTATGGAAGCGTCTGGTTCCTGATGAACTCTGGGAGCCGGCCGCCCCGTTGCTACCGTCGTTCGCTGCTCGTCCGCAAGGTGGTGGGACCGCTCCGCGTGACGAGCGGGCCGTGTTCACGGCAGTGGTGTACGCGCTGACCAGCGGCTGTGCCTGGCGGCATCTGCCGCCGACATTCGGCACGTCGCCCGCCACCGCGCACCGCCGCTTCACGGTATGGACCGAGGCCGGCCTGTGGTGTCGGCTGGACCGGGCGGTGCTGGACGACCTCGGGGCCCGGGGCGAAGTGGACTGGACCTCGGCGATCGTCGACGCGGCCTCCGTTCGCGCCAAAAGGGGATCGCTGACCGGGCCGAACCCGGTCGATCGCGGCAAGAAGGGCAGCAAGCTGCACGTGCTGTCCGATGCCCAGGGCACCCCGCTCGCCGTCGCCGTGTCCGGCGCGACCATGCACGACAGCCTCGCCCTCAAACCGCTCATCCGCGGCATACCCGCCGTCCGGTCCCGCCAGGGACCACGGCGGCGCCGACCCGTCAAACTCCGCGCGGACAAGACATCCGATGCAGTTGATCTGTCAAGCCGCAACGGATAGTTGAGAGGCTTGGGCGGTGGGGAATGCCGTGGCTTCGTCGTAGTGGGTTCGTTTGGTGAGACAGTGGTGGAGGCAGCCGAGCATGCGGTTGAAAAGATTGCGCTGGGCGGCGGTGTGGCGGTCCCCGCCGGTCCGTCGACGGTCGTAGTGAGCTCGGGCGCCGGGAGAGGCGGTCAGTGCGGCGAAGGCCCACACGTAGCCGACCGAGGCCAGGCGCTGGTTCTTGACCCTGCGGGCCATGACCGCAAGGCTTCTGCCGGACGCCCGGGTGACCGGTGCGGCCCCGGCGAAGGCTTTGAGTCCCTTCGCGTCGGTGAATCGGGATCGGTCGTCGCCGATCTCGGCGAGCACCCGGGCGCCGGTGAGGAACCCGAGCCCTGGAAAGCTGGTGATGATCTCGGCGTCCGGGTGCGTTTCAAAAGACTCCACCGCAGCAGCGGTCAGGTCGTCTGCGCTGGTGCAGGCGGCGTCGAGCTGTCTCAGCAGAGCGATGGCCTGGCGGCCCATGGCCTGTTCGACTTGCGGAAGCTGCCGCATCTGCGGGACCCGGAGGGCCTGGCGGAGCCGTTCGGCCTCCGCCTCGATGCCGCGCTGGCGGCCGGCCTTCTTCAGGAGCGAGCACAGCTGGGTGCGGGTGAGCTTGGCGGCCTGTTCCGGGGTGGGGGCGGCGGCCAGCACGACGCGGGCTGTCTTCGAGCACAGCCCTTCGCGTCTGGGCTGGAAGGCGGCGAGGAAGCCGGGGAAGTATTCGCGCAGGTGGGAACGGAGTTTGTTGCCGGCTTGAGTGCGATCGCTTGGCCCTTCGGCTACCGCCGCCTCACCGTCCGACACGAACGAAAGGGCTCGCACTTCCTCGCCTTCCTCGTCCTGGCCGCCGCCCTGACTTGCCACAAGAAGCTCGCGAAACTTGCCACGTGAGACACCCTCTCAGTCCTTGTGCTCCCCCGGCGGCTGCTTGCTCAGGAGTTGTTCTGCTGCCTCGATCGCTTCCTCCTTCAGCGCCTCGACGGAGACACCCAACTCTCGTGCCAGTCATCCAGGTTGAGCGCGCACGAGACGAGTGGCTGCAGGTCATCGGGATAGTTGAGGTCATCGGCGACGTCGGCCCAGATCAGGTGGGCGCCGGTAGCGGGATCGAGAGATCCGTCCACGATCTGAGGTCAGTCCCTCGACGCGTGCCGCTGATCAGAAGCGCAGCTGCGAGCGGGGCGAGGAACGCCAGCGAGGACCAGTAGAGGTTGAGCCACCTCGGAGCCCAGTCGTACCCCTGAAGGCCGCGGCGAGGAAAGTCGGTTACATGCGCGACGGCGCCAACGAGGAGCAGGCAGCGCATTGCCGATGAGGCATGTGAAAGGCCCTCCCGGATGACCGGCCGCATACCGCCCCGCCGCGGCCACGATCCGCCGCCGGGTGGGCGTGGGTGAGGTGGCCGTCGGCTGCGCGGCGTGGAGCGTCCAGCGTCCAGCGGCAGAGACCGTTGAGGTGAGCGATCAGTTCTCGCTCTGTGCCGGGAAGAAGCCGGCGCGTTCCGATCCCGCCGTGCTGAACGCGTACACCGTGGCCTACTCGCCGATGTTCTGCCCGGACCCCCTCCGCCGGAAGCGTGTCCTGCTCGCCGTAGCTCAAGGCAGCCATCGACCACCAGGCATGACGGCCTTGATAGAACGTCCTCATGAGTTCGAACGACGACCAGATCGCGCAGGCCGAGCGCCACTTCGGAGTCCGATTTCCCGGGGACTACCGACACTTCCTGGCCGCAGAAGGGCGCATGGCCCGGTTCGTTCCTCCTGCGGACGACTTCCTGATGATCGACGCCATCACGGAGCTCATCAAAGTGAATGAGGCCGGCGAGTTCCAGGAACGATTCCCCGGGAGCGTCGTCATCGGCGGTGACGGAAGCCGCGAAATGCTTACCTACGACTTTCGGCAGGAACCCCCGCCTCTGGTCCTGCTCGTTGTCTCCGCTCAGGACTGGTCGTCCGCCATCCACCAAGCAACCTCGTTCTCTGCCCTGCTCGAGCAGTTCCCCGAAACCGGATGGAAATGGGACGACTCCGAGACCGCGTATGAGATCGGTGGGGATGGCGCCGGCCTACCGAAAACCGGTTGACCTGTGGTTGACGATGAGATCGTGATCTCCAAGGAACGTGCCGTTGAGCTCGTCGAGTCCTTCCTGGGCAGAGAGCTGCCGACGTGGCCGTGGAGGGGGCCTGCCCCCACACCGGACGTCTACCACGTGGAGGAACGCGCCGTCGGCTGGCTCGTGTTCTGGCGCTCGGCGGAGCAGGCCCGCGCCCGTGACGTGCGCGGCAGCTTCGTCGGCGGCCACTACCTGGTGGACCGGCACGATGGGAGCATCCACCACGTGCACGCCGCGTGGTGGGAGGACGAGGGCTGGGAGGAGCAGTACCTCCTACAGACCAAGGGCATCAGGCGGCCTGACCCACTGGCCTCCGCTGTTCGCGCCCTCGTCCGCTCCGCCGGTGTCGTGGCCGCGATGGGCCACCTGCGCAAGCAGGCCCCGCGGCTGAGCTTGCAGCAAGCAAAGGCCTACGTCACGAGCGTTCGCGACGGCGCCGAACCACCGGAAGAGTTGGCGAGCCTTACGCGGAAAGAGCAGGAGTGGCCGCCTCTGCCCATCGAAACACTGGCTGGTCCGGTCCAGTAGAGGTCTGACTGAGGGGCGAGGCCGAGACCGTGTTGCTGGTCCACGTCGGGTATGTGAAACGGTCGTAGACGTCCCACGAAGGCACCGGTTGGCGGCGTGCACGCCAACTTGCGCAATCCGGTACGCGGCTACGTGCCCACCTCGTGCGGGCTCCTGTCCGTTAGCGGTTTCGGGCCCCGGCGGCAACCTTTCGCGGCACCTCCTTCCGGCGGCGCTCGAGAGCCGCATGGAGCGACGCTCCTGCAGCCCTTCTTGTCGACTGCCCCTCCCCGGCGGTCCAACGGTTCGTTGCGGCGGCGCCGGTGCACCGCAAGGTGGGGGCCGACGGCCGGTATGGGGACCGACCGGTGCTGGCCGCCATTGTGTTCGTGGCCACGACCGGTTGCACGTGACGGCAACGGCCACCAGTCTTCGGCCTCTCCGGCCGACCGCGCACCGACACTTCGCGCCGCCGCCGACCTGCCAAGCTGCATGGCGCAAAAGACCACGACTCCGACCCACAGCGGACGTGGCTCCGCTTCCGCAACATCACACCTCGCATCTCGCGCAGAGGGGCATCGACTCCTCTACCGCAGACTCACCGCCCTACCGGAGATCGCCGCAGCTGGGATGATCCATGCGGTAACCGGATGCACCATGGGCGGGTGCACAACCAGTAAGGACGCCATGACCGACTATCTGACCGCTGCCATGGCGATGCTCGGTCCAGCCCAGAACCGCTACGCAGATCCTGCCGCCTGGGACCAGCTCCACGCAGAACTCGGAATCCAGTTGCCGTGCGACTACCAGGTCTTCGTGGACGCATACGCTCCCATCCAGCTCAACGGCCACCTGTACCTGCACCACCCCGCAACCGAACGCTGGAATCTGGGCCAACAGATCCGGGACACCGTCCAAGCCTGGTCCGACGTACCTTGGGGGGATCTCGACCCGGATGAGGACCCACGCCTCCTGTTCGGACTCGAGGAGTTGCGCTTCGGTACCTACGACGGGCTGTGGCCGATCACGAGCACCGACCGCGGCGAGACCGTCTTCCTCGTCGCAGCGGGTAGCGCGGCGCCTTGGCTCCTGATCGAAGACGGGGAGGGTGGCTGGGCACGGTACGACATGGGCTTCGCCGAATGGCTCTACCGCTACCTCATCGGCGAAGACATGGCCGGCCCCAACAGCTCCGCCTTCTGCCCCGGCCCGGTACAGCTGTGCCGGCTCCCGATGACCGCCGGCGAACGTCCAGAGCCGTGGAACGGACCGGACCGGGGCATGTAACCCTCTCCCCCACACCGCCGCGAGGCACCCACCAAGCTGCGCACATTCCAATCGAGACGATCTCTCAGCGCTGAGATTGACCATGGTCTCTGGGCTGGCCCGGAGAGGCCCGCCGACTCCTTAGCGGGAGTCTGCCCCGGAACGCCCCCGGCGGCCTGGAGGGCGGCGAAGTCGGTGTGCGCCGCGGTGACGGCTTCGGGGCCCGCCGCCCGCTTCTCGTGTTCGGCCAGCACGGCGATGCTGGACGGGCTCGGTTCTGCCCTTTGCGCCTACCGGTGGGGATGATCAGGTCGGGCTGGATCTGCTCGACCGTCTCGCCGCCTGTACGTCGGCGGAGCACGGCGTGCAGCATGTCGTCGGTGATGACCGGCGGGCCGGCCGTCGTCCTTGACGTTGCTGGCGGCGGTGTCGAGCCCCTCCAGTGTCGACTCGCGGATGTTCTCCCGCTCGGTCTCCGCCATGGCTGCGAAGAAGGCGAACTGCCGTGGGCTGCGAGGTGGTCGGCGAGCGCGGTCAGCTCGGCCGGCGTCGCCTCCTTGCCGCTTCATCTCGTACGCGGTGAAGACGACCCGGCAGTGCGGCGCGTGGGGCTTTATCCCGGGCGGCGGCGAGCGCGGCCTCGAACTTCGGGCGGACCCGTACCCGGGTGGTGAGTCGTGATCGACCTCCGGCCGCCCGTCCGAATTCAGCTGCCCCGACTGTCAGTTCGTCCCATGGGGATACGGTTGGCGGCATGGCGCTGCGACTCTTTGAGGTGAATTTCAAAGCCCGGGACGACTCCGCGCTGGGCCGGTTCTGGGCGGAGGCGCTCGGCTGGAGTGTTTCCAGCGAGGAACCCGGTGCGACCAGCGTCAAGCCCGTGGGTTCCGCCTGGCCGGACCCCGCCGCCGTCCGCGTCGAAGTCATCGCCGTCCCGGACCCCGAGACAGTGAATTACGGTGCGCACATTGAACTCGCCACCACCTCTGTGGCTCATCACGCGGAGTTGGTCGCGCGTCTGAAGGAGCTCGGCGCGACGCCCGCCGATGTGGGCCAGGGCAACCTCGCTCGGACAGTTCTGGCCGACCCGGAGGGCAACGTGTTCTGCGTCCTGGAGCCTCGGGAGATCTTCCGGGACACCGGGCCGATCGCCGCGGTGGTCGTCGACTGCGCGGACCCGCGGGTCATGGCCCGGTTCTGGGGCGAGGCGATGGACTGGCCCCTGCACGAGGTGACCGACGATCATGCGCTGCTGCGCTCCGGCCGGGGTGTCGGCCCGTATCTGGAGTTCCTCCGCACACCCCACCTGAAGGACATGCGGCACCGCGTCCATCTCGACCTGGCGCCCTACCCCTTTGACGGTGACGGTCAAACGGCGGAGGTGGCCCGGCTCAAGGCCCTCGGCGCGACGCCCGCCGACGCAGGCCGGCGCGACTTCCCGTGGAAGGTCCTGGTCGACCCGGAAGGCAACGAGTTCTGCGTCCTCGGCCCGGCCTGACGCGGAGCCTCCCCGCCTGCTCCGCCACGCCCACGCCACCGGACCCGTCTAGCGTCCCCGTCGACGTCGTCCGCCGCCGCGGCCACGCCTTAACCGGGACCTCCCAGCTCGCCGACAGAGTCGCCGAAAACGAATTCCGCGCCGCCCGACGCCGCCGCGACTGGCTCTGACACTGACAGTCCCGACACCCCGAGCCACGTTCCCATCGACAGCCGGAAGACGGAGCACACCGAAGCAGTCCCTGTCAGCCCGCCCGCTGATAGCGCCGTCACCAGGGCCGCCGTGCCGCGCTGACAGCGGGCGGCCCCTGCACGTATCCGCAGCCGCAGCTGGTCGTGACGTTCTCCGGCCGCCAGTACCCGGCCGAGCCCAGCAGCCGGATGGGCGCCCGGACGCCGCCCTCGACGCCGCGTCGTGCACCACGTGCGGCGGCCCGTACGACAATCCGTGGCGCCGTGTCCGTACCTGACCTGGTCAGTCTTCGGTGAACTCCTCCCTTCCGGAACCGGACACCATGAGACGGCTCACCCAGGCTCATCCACAAGCGCCCAAAAAAATCGGACGGCGATGTCGAGAACCCGCGTCCGGCTCCGTCCCCGGGGTGAACGCGACCACAATGGGTCGCACGAGAACCGAGGAGAACCACGATGGCCAAGTACCTGCTGCTGAAGCACTACCGCGGCGCCCCGGCTCCGGTCAACGACGTGCCGATGGACCAGTGGAGCCCGGAGGAGATCTCGGCGCATGTCCAGTACATGAACGACTTCGCAGCCCGGCTGGAGAAGACAGGCGAGTTCGTCGACGGTCAGGCGCTCGCCCCCGAGGGAGCGTGGGTCCGCTACGACGGTGAGGGGCGCCCGCCGGTCACCGACGGACCGTTCGCGGAGACCAAGGACCTCATCGCCGGCTGGATGATCATCGACGTCGACAGCTACGACCGCGCCGTCGAGCTGGCCGGGGAGCTGTCGGCCGCCCCTGGGGCAGGCGGCAAGCCGATCCACGAGTGGCTGGAGGTTCGCCCGTTCTACGGCGAGCAGCCCACGATCACGGAGTGACGTCACCGATGGACGAGGTCCTGCTCAGGAGCCTCTCACCGAGCGTGCTCACCGTCCTCGTCCGCCGCGGAGCCGACTTCGCGGCGGCCGAGGACGCCGTGCAGGATGCTCTGGTCGAGGCGCTCCGGGTCTGGGCGGCCGACCCTTCCCCAAGCTCTCGGCTTCGCTCGAGCAGGGGAGACCCCATTCGGGATGTCAAGGGCTGGCTGGTCACCGTCGCCTGGCGCAAGTTCCTCGACGCGACGCGCGCCGACGCCGCCCGCCGCCGGCGTGAGGACCGCGTCGAGGAGGAGCCTGCTCCCGGGCCGGCGCCCGCGGTGGACGACACGCTCCAGCTCTACTTCCTGTGCGCCCACCCGTCGCTGACCCCGGCATCGGCGGTCGCGCTCACGCTGCGCGCCGTCGGCGGGCTGACCACCCGCCAGATCGCCGAGGCCTACCTGGTGCCCGAGGCGACCATGGCGCAGCGCATCAGCCGGGCCAAGCGCACCGTCTCCGGCGTGCGCTTCGACCGGCCCGGCGACGTCGCCACCGTGCTGCGCGTCCTCTACCTCGTCTTCAACGAGGGTTACTCCGGCGACATCGACCTCGCCGCCGAGGCCATCCGGCTCACCCGGCAGCTCGCGGCCCGCATCGACCACCCCAAGGTAGCCGGGCTGCTCGCCCTCATGCTGCTCCACCACGCCCGGCGTGCCGCCCGGACGGCGTCCGACGGCAGCCTGGTGCCGCTCGCCGAGCAGGACCGCGGCCGGTGGGACACTGTGCTGATCGCCGAGGGTGTCGGGATCCTCCAGGCGGCCCTCGCCCGCGACCGGCTGGGCGAGTTCCAGGCCCAGGCCGCCATCGCGGCACTCCACGCCGACGCGCCCACCGCCGAGGAGACCGACTGGGTGCAGATCGTCGAGTGGTACGACGAGCTCACGCGCCTGACCGACAGTCCGGTCGTCCGACTCAACCGCGCGGTCGCCGTCGGGGAGGCCGACGGACCGCGCGCCGGCCTGGCTGCGCTCGCGGCGCTGGACGCCTCACTGCCCCGCCACGCCGCGGTGGCGGCGTACCTCCACGAGCGCGACGGCGACCTGGCGACGGCGGCACGGCTGTACGCCGAGGCCGCCCACAAGGCACCCAATCTTGCCGAGCGCGACCACCTGACGCGCCAGGCCGCCCGGCTCAACGCCCGCCGATCTTGCTGACGGATCGCGCTCGGATTTTCCCGCGGCTCTGGCCGCGCCCACGCGGCCGGAGCGCTCACAGTGAGTGGGCGGGGCGCGGGACCAGCTGCACAACGCGTCACCGGCGGGGAACCGTGCGTCCACCCAGGTCCATAGGTAGGGCGCCGCCTCGGCGAATTCCTTGTACTCCAGGACCCGCCGCAGCTCGCGCACGTGCTCCAGGCGGTTGCTCTCCCGCTCGCTGTAGACCTTCAGACGCTCGTTGCGCCGTCGCTCGTGGCTTCGGAGGGTGGGGGGCCGCCTGCCCACGACGGGCCGTGGTCAGGCAGGGGGTCGCCCATTCGCTCATCCCTCGCCAGGTCCCAACCAGCACGGCTTCCCCTCCGGACAGGGGCCTAGGAGCCGTCCGTGCCTGCTTTCGCGTCGGGTCCCGCGGTCAGCCAGGAGCCGATTCCGGGGAGCGCGTCGGGCCCGCTGTCGCCCTCCACCGAGGCGACGAGATCGGCGATCGTGATCCCGGCGAGCGAGGCCTTCCACGCGGCTTCCGCGGCACCCATCGCCCGGGCGATGGGGCACGGCTTCGTGCACTTCTCCGGTGGGGTCGCCAGGGGACCGCGTTGGCGGATCTCGGTACAGACGAACGCCGGATCGGGCCCGTCGACGGCCTGCACCACGTCGAGGAGGGTGATCTCAGCGGCCTGCCTGGTCAGCACGTATCCGCCGGTCTTGCCCTGCACGGACCGCACCAGCCCCGCCCGCGACAGTGCCTGCATCTGCTTGGCCAGGTAACTCGGCGACACGTCGTGCAGCTGCGCCAGCCGGGCCGCCGGCACCGGTCGGCTTGCCGCCGTCAGGACCACACAGCAGTGCAGCGCCCACTCCACGCCACCGGACAGTTTCATGCCACCTCCCCATTTGACTCGGACACATACTATCCGAGTAGAATCTCGGACATCGGGTATCCGAGTTTGCGTCCCGGGGTCATGACAGGCCCGCGAAGGAAGGCACACCATGAAGATCACCGTCATCGGCGGCACCGGCCTCATCGGCTCCCAGCTCGTCGCCACCCTCCAGAACGCCGGCCACGACGTGGTCCCGGCATCCCTCTCCTCAGGGGTCGACCTGCTCACCGGCGCAGGCCTGGACGAGGCCCTCTCCGGCGCCCACACGGTCGTCAACGTGACCAACTCCCCCACCTTCGACGACCAGTCCCCCGCCTTCTTCCGCACCACCGTGAGCAACCTGCTCCGTGCGGGCGAGCGGGCAGGAGTGCGCCACCAGGTCGCCCTCTCGATCGTCGGCGTGGACCAGGTCCCCGAGCTGGACTACTACCGCGCCAAGTTGCTCCAGGAGGATCTGCTGCGCGACGGACCCACCCCGTACTCGATCGTCCGCGCCACCCAGTTCTTCGAGTTCATGGACGCCGTGATGTCCTGGACCTCGGTCGACGGCGTCGTCCGCCTGCCCGCCACCCCCCTGCAGCCGATCGCGTCCGCAGACGTCGCCGACGCCCTCACCGACGTCGCCACCGCGGCGCCTCTCAACGGCACGCTCGACGTTGCCGGACCCGACGTCCTCGCGCTGGACGAGATCGGCCGGATCACGCTGGCCGCCCACGGCGACGGCCGCCGCGTCGTCACCGACGACCAGGCGGGCATGTTCGCCGCCATCCGCGGCGACGTCCTCACCGCGGGCTCCGACGCCCGCCGCGCCCCCACCCACTACCGGGACTGGCTGAGCACCACCCACGCCGGCTGACCGCACCCGGACGTCCGACCCGCCTGGGTTCTACCCGCCGGCGGATCACGTGGCCTTCTGCCGACCGGTCGCTCATCACCCCGGCCGTGTGCCGGGGTGATCCGACGAATCGCGGGACGACTCACAAGCGGTCGCGTCAGAGCCCAGGCCACCACGTCCATGCCGATGTCACTCGGACCCTCGTCCGCCCCATCTGGAGCTGGAACCCGCCGGGGCGCACCGACGTGTCCGACCTCGCGCGTCCGGCTTCCCGGACACGGCCGTCCCGGGTCAGGAGCCCATGACGAGTCCGGCGGCGCCAACGCCTGACCTGCACGAGTGCTGGGCGGGTCGTAGCGGCCGCCCTGCGACCTCCTGACCAGCGCTTTCGTGGCGCGAAGGACGGTCCGGGGCCCCGTTGGCCGCCATGTCAGTCCTGCTCCGAGCTGGACAGGGCTTCAGTGATCAGGCGGGTGGCGAAGTCCCGGTCGTCGGTAAGCCGGTTGATGTGCTCCGCGAGCAGGAAGGCCGTGGCTTCCAGGGGATTCATCTCGGTCTCGGTCCAGTCTCCGTACTGCCTGCGCCACAGGCTGGGGCTCAGGCCGGTGCCGGCCGCGATGACCAGACCGGCCATGGTGGGGATGGCCTCGGGACGGACGCTCTTGGGCATCATCCGCATCGCGGCCACGAGGTTGGGCACCACGTACTCGATGACGTCCTTGTCGTGATCCTCATATGCCATCCGCAGCCACTTCATGAACATGAAGATGAGCGTGCACGCGCCGTCCAGCACTTCATCGACTCCCCTGGGGCCCAAGGACGCGGTGAACTGGGCGATCAGCCGCTGCTGTTCGGGGTCGGTCCCGGTTCTTCCGTCGTAGATGGCCTTGAGCCGAGAGTCGATCATCATGAGCGCTGCACCCACATCGCCGGCGGGAGCGTACCGGGGGTCGCAGGGCGAAGACACAGGATTCCTCCTCATGTGACCGCGGCAGACGGCGCGGCATATCCGTACCGTAGACCGCCGATCGGACGCGGGTCCGGCGAATCCCGATGGAACCCCCTTGCCAGCACTGCCCCCAGGCTTCCACCCCTGCCCTCAACCGTGGACGGGTTCGCACCCGTGCCGTCCACGCCAGGAAGAGGGATGCCGTGGAAGGCAGCGGGAAGGCGGTGAGGAACACCGCGGACGATCACAGCCTGTCACTTTGCGGCAGTATCTGCCATGGACCCGGTGCGGACTGTCGGGCCAGGCAGCATCAGTCCATGAATGTGGCAGAACTAGGCGCTGTTGCAGCCGCCTTACTCGCACTTCCTGTCGGCTTCATGACCGCCTTGTGGGCGAGGCGCAGCGGTGAGCGGTCGGCAGACGCGACACTGAGTGCGGGTCTCAGCCAGGCCGACGCCTCCCTCGCTGCGGCACATGTTCAAACGCGCAGCGAGCACGAACTACTGCAGCAGACCGCGCTGACCGACACGTCTTCGGTATTCCTCCGTGCGGCTGACGCACTGGCGCGCACAGTTCGGCATCTGCCCAGTGTCGATCACGATGAGCGCAGCGCACAGCTCGACGCTCACGGCATGGCCGTGGAGACGGCGTTCGGTCCGCTGGAGCTGCTGGCTCCACCGGACCTCTTGCGTGCGGCGAAGGCTCTGCTGGAGTACTGCCGGACGCTGGAGAGGCTCGCCCTGGACCGGGCCGTGCTCCGCTCGGCGCTGGAGGCGTTGGAGTCCGGCTGGGGTCCCTTCAACGCAGAGACCTCCGATCACGATTGCCACGGCGCCGCGTTCGTCGCGTGGGATCTCCTCATGGGCTGGTCCAGCAAGGATGACGAGGAGAGGTGGAAAGACCGAGACCTCCTGGAGTTCTGTCTCCAGGAGAGCCAGTGCTTTTCGAGTGATGAGACATCCCGGGTGCTCGCACTCGCCGACCGCGTCCCCGCAGCCTGGCCGCAGATGATCGGCGGCCTCATCCGCGACCCGCTCATGGAACGCTTCGCGGACCTGCGCACACCCTTCGTCGAATCCGCCCGTCCGGGACAAGCGCACGTGACGACCGCGGAGCGGTGAGTGGAGCTGTGACACTGCCCAGCAGTGCCGGCGGCGCCGCGGCCTCAAGCCGCCAAGGGATCCCGCGTCGGCCGCCCAGGTGTCGGCCATGCTCCCACGGGCGGCCGCGAGGAGGAGCGCAGGCTCGAGGCCGTCCGCCTCCAGCGCCACCGGCGCGACCTTCCGGGCTTCCTCGGGCCGCCCGGCGGCGACCAGCGCAGTCGCGTGAACGCATGCGGACACCGTGTCATCTTCGCCGTGCCAAAGTCCCCACCCTGAAGTTTCGGCCGACTGTTCTCGACCGAAAGGCTCAACTAGGGCTGTTCCTTCGGATCAGAGGATCTTCCGTCGCTGACGGGCCGCAGCCCCGACGCAGTAGACTCCGCGCTCTTGGTTCAGCGCGCTTGGGGGGCGACGTGGCAGGTGACGGCAACAGCTCTGCGAGAGCGCGGCGCATCGACTTCGGCGTAACGGTGCTGTTTGGCGCGGTGTATGCCAGCGCGTTGTTCCTCGTCGTGACGGGCTTCACCGTGGAACCGAGTGGTTGCGGAGGTCGCTTCCATGCTTCGTGCTCAGGCGGGACGTACTGGCGCCTTGGTGTCGGCTTCAGTCTCATCGCGGTAGTGGCGCCTGTGCTGCACAAGGTTGTGCCGAGTGTCCCGTTCGAGCAGGGCGTCGGCCGAACGGGGGCCATCACCGCTCTGGTGTTGGGTATTACGGCCGGTATCGCCCTGACCTTGGCGGTTGTTCGAGCGGTTGCCTGAGGCCTGAAATCACCTCGAGGACCAGATGAAGATTCCAGCGATGTGGAGTGCGGCGAGGTAGACGGTGGCGGTCTTGTCGTATCGGGTGGCGAGGCCGCGCCATTGCTTGAGGCGGTTGATGCACCGCTCGGCCGTGTTGCGCTGTTTGTAGGCGTCGCGATCGAAGGCGGGCGGTCCCCTTGTGGGCGGCCGGACTCAAAAGGCTTTGTTCGTGTTCCCTTGAATCTCGATCATGCTTGACTCGCCTCGTTCATCTCCGCACACGAGTGCGGAGCATTCACGAGGGAACAGGCAATGCTGAAGCGAATACGGCTCGCGATGGCGGCGGTGCTCATCGCCGTCAGCGCCCTGGCGCTGGCCGCGCCGTCGGCCGCCGCAGATACCGCGGTGCCGCCGTCGTCGGCGGGACAGAGGTGGGCGCTGAAGGTCAACGGCCACTACGTGACCGTGTACGCCGGGCCGAACGGTGACACGAAGCTCAGGGCCAACCCGGAGGCCACCACGGCCAAGGGGTGGGAGCTGTTCACCCTGCACACCGACTACGTCGCGGATGTGAAGAAGTACGGGACGACGGTCAGCTTCCGCTCGGAGGCCACGGGCAACTACGTCACGGCGGAGGGCGACGCCGGCGAATCCCTGCTGCGTACCCGCGGAACGACCACCGGATCCTGGGAGCGCTTCAGGCTGAAGCCCCTGGCCGGAGGCACCTTCGGCCTCATGGCCCACAACGACAAGTACGTTGCGGCGGAACTCGGCAGCTACCCCGACTACGGGCTGCTGCGCGCGCGTACGTCCGTAACCCATCCCGATGACCTCGGTTCCTGGGAGCGCTTCACTCTGGAAAGGATCGGACCGGAGGGCGCCTACACCGGGAACATGCCCGCACCGACCGCCCAGGCCCCCAAGGCACGCGACGTCGTCTCATGGAATATCTGCGCCAACAACAACCCCGACCCCGACTGCGGTCTGGAGTACGCCCCGCCAGCGACCGTCGCGGACGATGTCTCGGCTGCTCTCCACCTCGCCATGGGCACCAGGCGGCCCGACGCGATCTTCTTCCAGGAGATCTGCGAGAAGTCAGCCAAACCCCTGGAGCTGAAACTTGAGGACTGGGCCGGCCAACTGGATGTGCGGTTCATGCCGACGTACTACAGGGTGGCCACCGCAACCGACGGCACGGTCATCCACGCGCAGAAGAACTGCTCGGACGGCACTGACCACATCGACCGAGGAGCCTTCGGCATCGCCCTTGCCGTGCCCGACAGCAACACCTGGTACCAGGGCACCGTTCTGCCGTCGCCGACCGGCAAGGAGCAGCGGCCCATGCTCTGCGCGGTCGTTCCGGCCGAGGGTTCCGCATACTGCAACGCCCACTTCAGCAGCGGTCCCTACCGCGACTCCAACGGCAATCCGGCCGGTGACGACAGGGATCCCGACAACCTCTTCCGTCCGAAGCAGGCTGCGAAGATGCGCGAGCACGTCGACACGCTCACTGCCGGCGGTTACACCACCTACTACGGCGGCGATCTCAACACCACCACGCAAGACGTCGGCTACCTCAGTACCCTCTACCCCGGCCACCAGGAGTGCGGGCAGCCGACTCCGACCTCACCGCACACCGGCGAGGCCACGGATGGCGGCAACAAGATCGACTACATCTTCGGCCCTCAGGGGCCCTCTTACGCCTGCCGTGTCGTGGACGGCGGTCTGTCCGACCACAAGATGATCAACCTGACCACCTCCTGAAGCGCTTCCGGGACAACGAGCCGGACAGACTCCGGGCCGGGCGGCGCATCACGTGCCCCCGACCCGGCCGCCCTGGGGCCGGATCCCGGCAGCCATCACGAGAGTTGCGTAAATGTGGTGCACTTATGCACCACATTCGTGTCATGCTGGTGCGCAGATTCGTCGATCGATTGGAAAGGTACCGCCATGAGCCAGCTCCCCTCCCACCCCGACAGCGAGCGTTTGTCCGTGACGCTCTGCCCCCCTGCCGTGACCGCGGTTTCGGAACTCGTCGCCGAGAGCGGCGTCAGCAAGGCAGACGTCATCAACCGAGCCATCCTGCTCCTGGGATTCGTCGAGCGCGAACGCGCCAAGGGGCACGACCTCATGATCCGCGACACCGAGGGTTCCCTCGAGCGCATCCACATCCTCTGACCCCGAACCCGCGCGCCACCAACGCCGTTCGGCACCGCACTGCGAGGCCGGGGCGGGCCCGCCGCCAGGGAGAACTCAAGCAGCGCCGTACGCTGGGCGGGTGACCCTGCGCAGTCTTCACGACCGATCCGCCCTGGCCGACCGCTTCGGACGCGACCCGTCGATGCACCTGATGGAACTCGGCGACCTCGACGATCTGCTGTGGCCCCACACCAGTTGGTACACGGTGTCGCACAACGGTCCTGTCGCGCTGCTGTATTCGGTCGGCGACATCCCGACCCTGCTCGCTTTCTCCCGCCCCGGGGATGCCGCGGAACTGGAGGAACTGGCCGGTTCGTTGTTGCCCGTCCTCCCCCGGCGCTTCTTCGGGCATCTGACCGGAGCAGCCGCCAAGGTGCTCGAGTCGGCGTACGCGGTGCAGCCGCACGGCACCCTGCTGCGGATGGCGCTCACCGATCCCGACCGCACCACTGCGCACCCCAACGGCCCTTGGCGGCCCGCCCCGCTGGGCCGGGCCGACCTGCCGGAGCTGCTGGCACTGTTCGCGCAGGCGTATCCGGGCAACTGGTTCGACCACCGGATGCTCGACACCGGCCAGTACCTGGGCGCCCGGCACGACGGACAGCTGGTCGCCGTCGCGGGCGTGCACGTCTACTCGGCTGCCTACCGGGTCGCCGCGATCGGGAACGTCACCACCCACCCCGACGTGCGCGGGCAGGGAGCGGCCGGAGCTTGCGTCGCCGAATTGTGCCGGCGGCTCGGGAAGACCGTGGACCACATCGGGTTGAACGTCCGGGCGGACAACGCCACAGCCGTCGGGCTCTACCGCAGGCTCGGCTTCTCCGAGGTCACCGAGTTCACCGAGGCCACCTTCACAGCACTCCCCTCTCAGGCTGCCGCCGGCTGAGCAGGCCGCGGCGAAGCCGTCCTGCCGAGCCGGCCGCCGCCGTCGCGGTTCGTGCTACTGAAGGCGCCACTTCTGGTTGGCCGCTCCGGTGCAGGACCAGATCTGCGCCCGGGTGCCGTTCGTGGAGGTGTTGTCGGAGGCGTCCAGGCATTTGTCGGCGGGGATGTTGACCAGGTCGGCCGAGGTCGACTCGTGACGCCAGTGCTGCGCGCCGGAGCCGTTGCAGGTGTAGAGCTGGACCTTGGCTCCGTCCGTCGTCGCGCCGGCGGACACGTCCAGGCACTTGCCGAGGGCCTGGACCGAACCGTCGCTGCGGATCGTCCAGCGCTGCGCCGCCGAGCCGTTGCAGTCCCAGAGCTGCACGGGCGTACCGTCCGCGCTGGAGCCGCCGGCAACGTCGAGGCACTTGCCGTCGAGGCCCACCAGGGTGCCGGTCCGCTCGGGGTCGCCGGTCTGGTTGCCGGACCAGGTGAAGGTGGCCGAGGTCCTGCCGGGCAGGGCGTACGTGTACCTCTGGGTGCCCCAGTTGACGGTGACCGTCTGCGGGCTGGTGGAGTCGTTGTAGGCGATGAGGGCCTTGGAGCCGTCGGGGTTGCGCCATGCGACGTTCGGTACGGTCGAGCTGCCGGTGGAGGCGATGCGGTGGGCACCGGGCTTCACGAACTTCGTGAGGTGGCCCATGGTGTAGTACTCGACGGTGTAGTCGACCTGACCGTGCCGGGAGTCGCCGTTGTGGACGGTGATCAGGCCGTCGCAGGTGCCGCAGCCGCCGTTGTGCGGGCCGCGGTTCTGGTCGACCGCGAGGGACCATTTGGTCACCGACTTCGCCCAGTTCCGGGTGTAGTCGATGATGTTCATCATGTCTTCGCGCTGCTGGTGGGCGATCCAGGTGCCGCCGGAGTGCTCGGTCTGGAAGGCGGCCAGCTGCGGGTACTGCTGGTGGACCTCGGTCTGCTTGGTGACGTTGCCGCCGTATCCGTGCCAGGCGACGCCGCCGAAGTTCGGGTGGCTGCGTACGTCGGCGTCGTTCACGGTCTGCGCCGCGTAGGCGTCGTAGGTGTCCCAGTTCCAGTCGTGCGCCAGGACCTTGGTGGTCAGGCCGGCCGACCGGAGTTTCGGCAGGAGTTCGTTCTTGGTGAAGTAGGAGAGCCCGGAGGCGTTCCAGCTCATCGAGGGGTAGCCGGAGCAGCAGGTCGGCTCGTTCTGGGCGGTGACGTAGTCGACCGGGATGCCTTGGTCCCGCCATCCCTGGAGGTACTTCACGAAGTAGTCGGCGTAGGTGCCGTAGTGCTCGGCCTTCAGCCAGCCGCCGTTGAGCTGACCGCTGTCCTTCATCCAGGCGGGTGCGGTCCAGGGCGAGGCGACCAGTGTGAGCTGGGGGTTCAGTTGCCTGGCCTGCCGGGTGAGGGGCAGGACGTCCTGCAGGTCGTGCGTGAGGGAGAACTTGGCGAGGGTGGGGTCGGTCTGGCCTGCCGGAAGGTCGTCGTAGGTGTAGCCGAAGCGGGCCAGATCCGAGCCGCCCATGGGGTTGCGGACGAAGGAGAGGCCGATGCCCTCGGTCGGCGAGAAGAGTTTCCTCATGGTGTCGTCGCGGGTCGCCTGGGACAGGGCTCCGGAACCCTTCATGAGCCAGGCGGCGGTGTCGGTGAACGAGGCACCGCCACCGGTGAAGGTCTGGTAGCGGGTGTTCTCGTCGACGGTGATGTTCGTGCCGCCACCCCCGTTTCCGCTCTGGAAGGTTACGGGGGTCTGCTGCTGGAGTCCGCGTGTGACGTGGCGGCCGCCGGAGTCGTCGGTGGTGGTGAGCCAGATGTTCACCTGCTCGCCGGCGGCCTGTGCGGTGCCGGCGGAGAGTCCGGTGAGGCCGGTCAGGCCGGCCGTGGTGAGTGCGCCCGCGAGGAGCGCTCTGGCGAGTCGGCCGGTGGCCGACGGCCTGTGCGTCGAACGGAACATGTCGGTGCCCTTCTCGGCAGGGTGTGGGGGGTCTGTGGATCTGGGGGTGAGTCCGTGGACCGAGTGATGGACCGAGGCGTGAGTGAACTGCTCCGAGAGGCGCCCGTCAAGGTCTCGCGCATTCAGATCCTGAACACATAACTGGCGCCGCAGGTACGGCACTTGCGATTCAGCCGTTGTCCGCGTCAAGTCTTGACGCCATGGTGGCATGGCGGTTGACTCACCGCACCGCGTCGGAACCGGTTCCGGAAGCGGTTCCGACAGCGATGTCAGTCCCCCGACGCGGAGGCCCCACGATGCGTGTCACCATCGCCGACGTCGCACGTGAGGCGGGTGTCAGCAAGACCACCGTCTCACGCGTCCTGAACTCCGGGGCGGAGGTGGACTCCACCACCGCGGCCCGTGTTCGTGAAGTGATCGCCGGACTCGGCTATGTGCCCAGCTCCGGGGCGGTCGGCCTGGCCCGTGGAAGCAGCCAGACCATCGGCATGCTGACGCCGTCGCTCACCTGGCCGTGGATGGGCGAGGTCCTCCAAGGCGTCGTCGACACCGTCGAGGCCGCCGGATACGGTCTGCTGCTGTTCACCTGCAACCGGGGCGCGGACTCCGTCCGCCACTTCGCCGGTCAGGTCTCGGCCCGGGCCTTCGACGGACTCCTCGTCGTGGAGCCGGAGAACACCCTCGAGACCATCGCGGCCATGCACCGCCGTGGCCTGCCCGTCGTACTCATCGACGACCGAGGCCATCACCCGGCCTTCCCGTCGGTCGCCACCACGAACCGCGCCGGCGGCGCGTCCGCCGCCGCCCATCTCCTCTCCTCGGATCGCTCCAAGCCTCTTGTCATCACCGGGCGTCGCGACTTCGGCTGCGTGCGCGACCGGCTGGAGGGCTTTCTCGACGTCCTGCCCACCGGTCTGATCGTCGAGGGCGAGTTCACCGAGGACACGGGGCGATCGGGCGTCGAGCGGGCCATCGCCGAGGGCTGGGACTTCGACTGCGTCTTCGCGCACAACGACCTGATCGCCGCAGGCGTGTTGCATTCCCTGCGCGAGGCGGGCCGCCGCGTTCCGGACGATGTCGCGGTCGTCGGATTCGACGACATTCCCATGGCCCGGCACACCGAACCGCCCCTCACCACGGTCCGCCAGCCCATGCGGCAGATGGGCGAGAGGGCCGCCCGGATGCTGCTCGCCGGGCTGGCCGGCGGCGCCATCCCCGACGAACCGGTCGTCCTTCCCACCGAACTGGTCGTCCGACGCTCCGCCCCCTCCCTCTGAAGCGGCGCGGCACCCGGACGCCACCCCTGCCGTTTCTCTGCTCTCCCGGGTCCCCGGTCCCCCGGTCCCCGCTCCCCCGGTCCCTCACTCCCTCGGCCCCCGTCCGTCCGTGTCCCGAAGAAGGAGCCGCAATGCCACGACCCCGCATCGGAAGCCACGTCAGTAGCCGCTTTCGAAGCCGTTTCAGGCGCAGAACCGGTACTGCGGTGATCGCCGCCACCGCCGTACTCGGCGGGCTGCTCGCCGGAGCCCTGCCGAGCGCCGCCGCCTCCGCCTCCGACGAGCCCGTACCGGTCGCAGTCGACCGGTACGAAGGGGAGATTCCTTTCGCGGGCCCGCCGGCGGAGGGAATCTTCACCTGGGGAAGCGACGCCGACGACCAGCCGAGGCTGCGGATCGTCGAGCGCGCCGACGCCCCCGAGGGCGCCAAGGTCCTCGAGGGCGACTACGACATCAGCGGGTGGGGCGGGCTCAGCCACGACTTCGCCTTCGACAAGCCCGCCCATGACTGGACTCCCTTCAAGGGCATCCGCTTCTGGTGGTACGGCCAGAACACCGCTCCCCTGCCGCCCGGTTCGGGCAAGCGCATCAACTTCGAGATCAAGGACGGCGGGGCGAACGGCGAGGCGTCCGAGCTGTGGACCACGTCCTTCACCGATGACTGGGAGGGCTGGCACCTGGTCGAGATCCCGTTCGCCGACTTCCGGTACCGGACCGACTACCAGCCGGTCGGCGGCATCGACCAGGTCCTCGGCCTGAACGCGATGTGGGGCTACGCCCTGACATTGCCGCCCGGCGCACCCGGTTCGTTCGCCGTCGACGGCATGGAGTTGTACGGCAAGGCCGAACCGGCCCTGAACACCAAGGTCGTCACCAGCGCCGCCGTGTACCCGGTCGCCGAGGGCGGGACTGCGGAGGTGAGACTCTCGGTCGCCACCACAGGATCCGGCCCGATCGACGAACCCGTCACCGTCACGTACACCGCCGGCGACGGCAGTGCCGAGTCCGGCACGGACTACACACCGGTCACGGGCACCATCACTTTCCCGGCCGGCACGGCATCCGGCGAGACCCGTTCGATCGCGGTGGCCACCCGGAAGGACGCCTCCGACGAGTCGGCGGAAACGATCCCGCTCACGCTGGCCGTGACCGGTGCGAAGGCCCCCGCCGAGAACCCGATGGTCGTCGTGAACGCCCACGGCCTGCCGTACCTCGACAAGAAGCTGCCCATGAAGAAGCGCGTCGCCGATCTGCTCGGGAGGATGTCCCTGGCGGAGAAGGCCGGCCAGATGACGCAGGCCGAGCGGAACGCGCTCAGGTCTCAGGGCGACATCGCGGCGTACGAGCTCGGCTCGCTGCTCTCCGGCGGCGGTTCGGTGCCGACCCCCAACTCGCCCGAGGCATGGGCGAAGATGGTCGACTCCTACCAGCTGCGTGCTCGGGCGACCCGCTTCCAGATCCCGCTGATCTACGGCGTGGACGCGGTGCACGGCCACAACAACGTGATCGGTTCGACGATCATGCCGCACAACATCGGCATCGGAGCCGGGCGTGATCCGAGGATCGCCGAGCGGACCGGCGCCGTCACGGCGAAGGAGGTCCGGGCCACCGGCATCCCGTGGGACTTCGCCCCCTGCCTCTGCGTCACGCGTGACGAGCGCTGGGGCCGCTCCTACGAGGCGTTCGGCGAGGATCCCGCGTTGGTGACCGCGATGGAGACGGTGATCAACGGGATGCAGGGCGCCCGCAACGGCAGGGACCTCGACCGCAATGACAAGGTGCTCACGAGTGCGAAGCACTTCGTCGGCGACGGCGGTACCGAGTTCGGCTCGTCGACCACGGGCTCGTACACGATCGACCAGGGCGTCACCAAGGTCACCCGGGAGGAACTCGAGGCCGTACATCTCGCGCCGTTCGCCGAGGCGGTGAAGCGCGGTACGGGAACGGTCATGCCCTCGTATTCGTCGCTGGACGTCCTGGGCGACGACCAGGGCCCGGTGAAGATGCACGCCAACGCCGAGATGATCAACGGTGTGCTGAAGGACCGGATGGGCTTCGAGGGCTTCGTGATCAGCGACTGGCAGGCCATCGACCAGATTCCCGGCGATTACCCGAGCGATGTACGCACGTCGGTGAATGCCGGCCTCGACATGATCATGGTGCCGACGAACTACCAGGACTTCACGAAGACCCTCCAGGACGAGGTGACAGCCGGCCGCATCAGCGAGGCGCGAATCGACGACGCCGTGTCCCGGATCCTGACCCAGAAGTTCAAGCTGGGCCTGTTCGAGCAGCCCTGGGCCGACACCTCGAACATGGACACGATCGGCTCCCCCGAGCACCGCGCCGTGGCCCGAGAGGCCGTCGCCGCATCCCAGGTGCTGCTGAAGAACGACGGCGCCGTCCTGCCGCTGAGGAAGTCCCAGAAGGTGTACGTCGCCGGATCCAACGCCGACGACCTCGGCAACCAGGCGGGCGGCTGGACGATCAGCTGGCAGGGCGCGTCCGGCCGGACCACGAGCGGGACCACGATCCTCGAGGGCATGCGGAAGGCGGCTCCGGACGCGGAGATCTCGTACTCCAAGGACGCCTCGGCCGCGACCGACGGCTATGACGTCGGTGTGGTCGTCGTCGGCGAGACGCCCTACGCCGAGGGGTTCGGGGACGTCGGCAACGGCAACGACCTCGAACTGACCGCCGCCGACAAGGCGTCCGTCGACAAGGTCTGCGCGGCGATGAGGTGCGCGGTCCTGGTCGTCTCCGGCCGCCCGCAGCTCATCGGCGACCGGCTGGGGGCCATCGACGCCCTCGTCGCCTCCTGGTTGCCGGGCACGGAGGGCGACGGTGTCGCCGACGTCCTCTACGGCAAGCGGCCCTTCACCGGTCAACTCCCGGTCACCTGGCCGAAGTCCGAGGCGCAGCTGCCGATCAACGTCGGTGACACCGCTTACGATCCGCAGTTCCCGTACGGCTGGGGGCTGACCACCCTCACCGCGACGCCCGCCGGCGGGGAGACCGCCCTGAAGGCCATCGGTCTCGCGGCACGTGTGCTCCAGGCGACGGGCCGCGGCGCGTCGCCGGAAGGCAGGGAACTCATCGGCAAGGCCCGGCTGATCGTCCAGCAGAAGATCGGCCAGGACATCACCGAGGCGTCGGCCCGACCGTTCGCCGAAGCCGACCACCTGCTCCTCACCGGAAACCTGACCGGCGCGGTCACCAAGCTGACCCTCGCCTACCGGGCCGCCTGAACGGGCCGGGTGCGGGTCCCGGATACCCGGGGCCCGCGCCCGCGCCCGTGGTCGGTGCGGACCCGATCAAGATCCGGACGACGGGCCCTCGTGATCAACGGAGGCGGAGGCGGAGGAATAGGACAGGTCCGTGTGCGGGGCACGGCAGAACCCGGGCCCGCCCGCTCTGAATCTTCGGAGGACTACGACACGTCGCGTGGTACTGCCGACGCCGACTTGGGTATTTGGCGGACCTTCTGACACGGCAACGATCACAATGTGGAGGAACTGTGTCGACCGACTCGCATGGGGGTCGGGGCGGCCCCCTGTAGCCGAGTTGATCTGGAGTGAGCGTGACGCCTCCTCACCTTCCTTCCCCGCAGCCGGATCCGGCCGTCGACACCGGCGTCGGCAGTGCCTTCGACGCGGTTCCCGCACTGGACGGGGAGCTGCGCTTCGACCAGGACGCCCTGGAAGCGGCGGCAGCCGACTTCGGCGGACTCGTCCGGCAGCTGCCCGCCGCGGTCCTCAGGCCCGGTTCGGCCGAGGACGTCGCCGCGATGGTGCGCTACTGCCGGGAGCGCGGGCTGAAGGTCGCCGGGCGGGGGCAGGGGCACTCCACCAACGGACAGGCCCAGGTTCCGTCCGGGCTCGTCATCGACCTCAGCTCTCTGGATTCCATCGAGATCCGCAAGGACACCGCCATAGTTCAGAGCGGGGCCCTGTGGAGCGCCCTGGTTCGGACCTCCCTGCCCGTGGGGCTCACGCCGCCGGCCTTCACCGACTACCTGGAGCTGTCCGTAGGCGGCACGCTGTCGGCCGGGGCCTGGGCGGGCAGATCGGTCGCTACGGCACGCAGGTCGACAACGTGCTCGAACTCCAGGTCGTCACCGGTGAAGGCGAGATCACGACCTGCTCGCCCACCGTGCGTCCCGACCTGTTCCGAGCGGTCCTCGGCGGCCTCGGACAGTGCGCGATCGTCACCCGCGCCACGATCTCACTCGTCCCCGCGCCCCGCTCCGTACGGCACTACGTCCTGATGTTCCCGACTGTCGCCGCGCTCACCGCGCAGCAGGCCGAGCTGATCGAGGAAGGACGGTTCGACTTCCTCGTCGGCCAGGCCCTGCTCACCCCGGACGGCTGGACCTACATGATCGAGGCTGCCGCCTACGACGGGACCGCCGCTGACGACGCCCGGCTCACGGACGACCTGGAGCACACGTCGGTAGAGGCCCAGGACATGGATTATTTCGACTTCCTCAATCGGATCGCCCCGGCGGTGGAGGCGTTCAGGTCCATGGGCGAGTGGAAGCGTCCCCATCCCTGGTACGACAGCCTGCTCCCCGCGTCCACCGTGAACGACGTCGTCACGGAGACGCTGTCCGGCCTCAAGGCCTCCGCGATCGGCGCGAGCGCGGTCATCCTGCTCTACCCCGTGCTCACCGCCAAGTGCAGGACGCCGCTCCCGGTCATGCCGGACGAGGAGCTCGTCTATCTCTTCTCCCTCCTCAAGACCGCTTCCCCCGGAGCGGATTCCGCCGAGGAGATGGTGGCCGCGAACCGGAGCCAGTACGACGCCACACTCGACGCGGGCGGTCGCTGGTACCCGATCGGGTCTGTACCGCTCACGACGGACGACTGGGTGCGCCATTTCGGCCCCTTCTGGACCGAGTTCGAAGCCGCCCGGCACCGCTACGACCCCGACGGCATCCTCACGCCCGGCCAGCGCATCTTCTGACCAAGGGGGCCAGCAGACGACGGCACTCCGGATGCTCGCCCCGACGGACCGGCACATGGTCGCCGTTCGGGGCGGTGATAAAGGCGTTCGCCTCACGGGTGGCCGGCTGTCACGTCCGTGACACGCACAATCTGTGCAGATCAGGAGGAGCTACCGTAGGCGGGGGGCGTTGGGCTGCGTCATCAGGATGTCGGACGAGCAGGGCGTCGCGTCCGACGCGACCGCGAGCACGGGAATGGCCGACCCGTCCTGGGCGACGATGCCCTGCGGCGCTACGCGCTGTTCAGCGGCCATCGGGCAGCCCGGGCCACGGCCCGGCAACTCGGCGGCGGCCGGAGTCGCGGCACGGCCGCTGATCGCGACGTGCGGGGACATCCCCATCGGCCCCGGCATCGACACCGCGGGACGCGCCAGCGCCGTCAGACAGGCGAAGAGCGCGCACACCAGCAGCACTCCGGACCACGTCCGGAGCGACAGGGGCAGGCGTCGCGACATGCGCGACATGCTGAGCCGTGCACTGAATCGTCGGCCGTTCGGCGCTCCTGGAGCCAGTCAGGACCCGGCGGGCACGCCTTCGATGATGTGGCAAACCACGACGTTCTCGCCCCGGTCCACGGCCTGACCGGCCTTGGCGCGGGCAGTCCGGGGGTGGTGCGCAGGGCCTGGAGGTCGGCGATGCGACGGTCGATGTCGGCGAGGTGCTGATCGAGGAGGTTGGTGACGATGCCGCAGGGCTGCTCGCCGCGGCGCTGGGGTACGCGCCGGAGAAGGCCGCGTGGAAGGCGCGCAGGCAGGGCCAGTACACCCACAACGAGATCGTCACCGCAGGGGGAGCCCTGGGTGTCCCGATGCCGCACAGCGCTTGATCGGGTGGGCCGAGCTGAAGGGCAACGCGGCATTCGAGCGGCTCCAGGCCGGCGGGCTGCGGCGGACGAACAGCAGGTCGAGCGCGCGGTCAAGTACTTCCTGGTCGAACCGCCGCTGTTCATCGACACCTCGTCGGTCTCGGCCCAACCGCCGCGCCCGATCCCGTACGAGACTCAAAGCGAGAGGAAGTGCCATGGCCACCACCACCTCGGCCGGTGAAGCCTCCTCGGGAGCGACCGAGCGCCTCACCTCCTGCACTCCGGTCCGCACTCTGTGCAGGATGCCGTTGACCACCTGGCGGTGATCGCGCCACTGCCCGCAGCGGTTATTGCCCGTCGGTAGAAGCGGCTCCAGACGTCGCCACTCCGCCTCTGTCAGATCCCCCCGACCAGTCACACAAGAGCCAACGATCCAGTGGACGACTTGGGTGCGGTCAGCACCTGCGATGCCACCAAGCCAACCCCGGCTCTGCCGTTGGCTCGTGATGCGTGCGCCCGAGGAGCATCGCGTCCAGGCGCTCGACCTGCACCCGGAGTTCGCCGGCGGCCCTCGGTGGAAGCATGAACAAGGCCTCTTGCAGCTTGTCCCGGGCCCAACCCTCACCGCAGCAGGGGCAGGTGAATTCAGCCTCCCACTGCCTCCATCGGCGCTTCGTGCCGTGAACACGCACCGACCACACGCTCAGCGCCACCGCCACGATGCCCGGAGACAATCGTTCCCGTTCGAGCACACGGACGGCAGCATTCGCCGCTCCCGACAGACCTGGGATATCGCGCCACCGCGCCCAGGGGCTTCCCCAGCCGCGTGTCCGTGACCGAAGCGAGGCTGGTGTTCTACGAGGCACGGCCCCTTCGGATGCAAGTCATAGACGACATCGTCCCACAGCCCAAGATCGGCCGGACAGGACTTAGCTCGGACGCGACCCGTTCACCGAGGCGGGTCGCCCGACGGGGCTGGCGTGCCGGGTGTACCGAACACCGGATGGCCTTGCCCGCCTGCCCACCCTCGACCAGCTGCGCCAGGCGCTGACCGGCGGCCTCAACGACCAGGACCTGGCCGACGCGCAACGGCGCCACCGGCACAACACGTACACCGTCCTCCCGGCCATGTACGGCGTGCAGCCCTCGCCTCATCATGGCTGCCGTCCGTCCCGTGAGCGCGGGGACATTCTGTGCCCGGCCCGCGGAATCGTGAGCGTCTAGTCGACCGCGCGTTACCGGGTTCTCCGGGCGCCGCGCCCGGCGTCCGGATCGTGCGGCGCGGGCTCGGGGAGCAGCATGGAGGGGAAGTCCTCGACCGGCCCGCGACGCGAGCGGGCTCTGCTGAGGAGGGAGCCTTCAGGGATGGGTACACAGGAGCCGCACCCGGGCAAGGAGCAGGACCGTCCGGCGGGGCCGACGCCACCGGGAGGGCTGCTCGACGTGCTCAGCGTCGCCGCGGTCGTCCTGGACGACCATGGCCGGATCGTGTTCTGGAGCCCGCAGGCCGATGAGGTGTTCGGCTACACCGCCGAGGAGGCACTTGGCCACGGGGCGGCCGACCTGCTGGTCCACAAGGAGCACCACGACCTGGTCGCCAAGCTGTTCGCCGAGGTGATGGGCACCGGCGCGAACTGGGCCGGCGCGTTTCCGATTCGGTACAAGGACGGCAGCACGCGCCTGGTGGAGTTCCGTGCCATGCGGCTGCTGGACGACCTCGGCGATGTCTATGCCCTGGGCATCGCCGCCGACCAGAGCACGCTGCGGCGGGTGGAGACGGACCTGGCCCTGTCCCAGCGACTGGTGTCGCAGTCCCCGATCGGCATCGCTCTGCTGGACACCGACCTGCGCTACCTGCTGGTCAATCCGGCCCTGGAGCGCATCAACGGCATCCCCGCCGCCGACCACTTCGGACGCCGACCCCGCGAGATCCTGCCGTCCATAGACATCGACACCATCGAGTCGGCGCTGCGGCAGGTCCTGATCACCGGGACCCCGCTGATCGATCACTACACCGTCGGCCGCACAGCGGCGGATCCGGATCGTGATCACGCGTGGTCGGTGTCCAACTACCGGCTCGAGGCCCCGGGCGGGCGGATCATCGGCGTAGCCATCTCGGTCGTCGACGTCACCGAACGCCATCGGGCGGCGACCGAGGCGGACCGGGCCCGGCGCCGCCTGGCCCTGATCGCCGACGCCTCCTCCCGCGTCGGCACCACCCTGGGGGTGGAGCAGACCGCCCGCGAGCTGGCCCAGGTCGCCGTCCCCGATCTGGCCGATGTCGCTGCGGTCGACGTCCTCGACGCCGTCCTGGCCTTCCGCCGCGCCAACGGGTCCCACGAGGGGCCGGAGCTGTTCCGCGCGCTCGCCGTGGCCAGTGCCTATCCCACCGAGATCACCGCCGCCGCCGACGAGGTCGGGGATCTGGCCGCCTACGGCGCCGACCGCCTGGTCACCCAGTGCGTCCACACAGGTCGGCCGGTTCTCGTGGCCCGCGTCGGCAGTACGGATCTCCTGCACATCGCTCGCAGTCCCGAATCCGCGGCCGTCCTCGCGCAGGCAGGCGCACACTCCTACCTCGCCGTGCCGCTGATCGCCCGCGGCGAGATCCTCGGCGCCTTCGACCTTCTGCGCGCCCGCAACCCGCTCCCCTTCGACGAAGACGACGTCCTCCTCGCCGGCGAGCTCGCCGCGCGTGCTGCCGTCTGCATCGACAACGCCCGCTGGCACGAGAGCGTGCGCAATACCGCCGAGACCCTGCAACGCAGTCTGCTGCCCGGCACACCGCCCCAACTGACAGGGCTGGAGGTCGCCTCCCTCTACCAGCCCGCCCAGGCATCCAGCGAGGTCGGCGGCGACTGGTACGACGTCATCCCCTTGGCCGGCGACAGGACGGCCCTGGTCGTCGGCGACGTCATGGGCAACGGCATCGACGCCGCCGCCACCATGGGACGCCTACGCACCGCCACGTGTGCCTTCGCCGACCTCGACCTGGATCCCGATCAGGTGCTGCAGCACCTGGACAAGCTCACCCGCGGGCTCGAGCACTCCATCGCCACCTGCGTCTACGCCGTCTACGACCCCCACGACCACTGGTGCCGCATCTCCAACGCCGGACACCTCCCGCCCGTCCTCGCCGCGGTCGGCCGGCACCCCCGGCTGCTCGACCTGCCCACCGGAGCACCCCTCGGCGTCGGCGGCATCCCCTTCGACACCA
This sequence comes from Streptomyces sp. NPDC059875, assembly GCF_042731085.1. Classification (NCBI taxonomy): domain Bacteria; kingdom Bacillati; phylum Actinomycetota; class Actinomycetes; order Kitasatosporales; family Streptomycetaceae; genus Streptomyces; species Streptomyces sp. NPDC059875. The sequence goes on along the minus strand of NZ_JBHWJZ010000025.1, from coordinate 9,479 downwards.
CGGCCTTCGAGCTGAATCCTGGCGACCGGCTCGTCCTCTACACCGACGGGCTCGTCGAAACCCGCCACCACCCCATCGACGAACGCCTCGACACCCTGCTGCACACCCTCGATGAATCACGCCGACCCCTGGACGACACCTGTCAGTGGCTCCTGCACACCCTGCGACACCCCGACGACCACGACGACGTCGCCATCCTCATCGCACAGGCCACGCCCACACAGCCTGGGATGACGTCAGGCAGAGCTATCGACACCAAAGAGCAGGGCCGACCACCTCAACGGCCAGCCGGATAGCGAGCGAAGAAGGTCTCGACCATGAATCGGGCCATGGCGGTGAGTCGTTCGGGCGGGTAGCCGTCGGGGTCGGCCAGGACGAGTCGGCCGCCTTCCTCCATGGCGGTGAGCAGGAGGTGGGCCAGGAGGGCGACGTCGATGGTCTCGGTGCCCGGGCGGCCTGCGAGGAAGTGGCGGGTGATGTCGGCGAACTGTGCGCGGATGGCGGCTTCGGCCTGCCGGCGGTACGTGCGTACGGGCGGGGGTGTGGCGTCGACGGGCAGGAGGATGGCGCGCCACCGGTCGGGGTGGGTGGTGACGGCGGTGAAGAAGCCCTCGGCGACGTGGGTGAAGGTGTCGACCGGGTCGGCGTCGGCGAGGTCGGCGGGGAGGGTGTCGGCGATCTGAGCGAGGGCGCGTTCGCCTTCGCGACGGAGCAGGTCGCGCAGGATGTGGTTCGTGTCGGTGAACTGGCCGTAGACGACCGGCCTGGTCACACCGGCCGCTTTGGCCACCGCGTCGACGGAGACCCCGGCCACCCCCTCGGTGTTGATGATCTTCAGGGTGGTGTCCAGCAGCTGCTCGCGCCGCTCGGCCGGGGCCATACGTGGGGCGTACGGGCGCTTGCGGGCCGTGCTGGAGGATGTCATGACCCCAATCCTACCCTTGTGAAGCTACATCCCTGTAGCTACAGTCCCGTAGCAATGAAAGCTACAGGCGTGTAGAAATTGCGGGAAGGGAGGGCCGATGACGACCACCGGCACACCAGAGCGCTTGTGCATCATCGGCGCCGGCTACGTCGGCAACGGACTGGCGCGTGCCCTGCGGCAGGCGGGCATCCCGTACGACCAAGTCGAGGCCACCGGCGAGATCGGCGGGAACTGGGCGCACGGGGTCTACGACTCGACGCACCTGATCAGTTCGAAGAAGTCCACGCAGTACGTCGAGTACCCGATGCCGGCCGACTTTCCCACGTTCCCCGGCCAGGCGCAGATGCTGCGGTACCTGATCGACTACGTGGACCACTTCCACCTGCGCGAGCACATCGAGTTCGACACCGAGGTCGTCGAGGTGCGGCCGCTGGACCGCACCATCATGGCCGGCTGGCGCGTCACGCTGTCGACCGGTGAGCAGCGCGAGTACGCCGGGGTCGTCGTGACCAACGGCCGCTACTGGGAGCGCACCATCCCCGCGTACCCCGGCACGTTCAGCGGCGCCGGCTGCACTCCAAGGACGACAAGCGCCCCGCCGACTTCGGCACCGGCGGCCGGGTGCTCGTGGTCGGCGGCGGCAACTCGGCCAGCGACCTCGCGGTCGAGGCGGCGGCCACCTTCGGCAGCGCCGACATGTCCATGCGCTCCGGGTACTGGTTCATCCCGAAGAGGATCTTCGGGATCCCGGCCTCGGAACTGGACCGGGTGTGGCTGCCGATGCCGGTGCAGGGCCTCGGCTTCAAGGCGCTGCTGCGGCTGTCCTACGGGCGTTACGAGCGGTACGGGCTCTAGCGGCCCGACCACAAGCTGTTCAGGAAGGACGTCACGGTCAACTCCTCGCTGATGTACGAGCTGGTGCACGGCAAGGTCCGGCCGCGCAAGGAGATCGCCCGCTTCGACGGATCCACGGTTCACTTCGTCGACGGCACCAGTGGGGGTACGACACCATCGTGTGGGCCACCGGGTTCCGCACCCGGTTCCCGTTCCTGGACGAGTCGCTGTTCGTGTGGGAGAACGGCAAGCCGCTGCTGATCGAGCACGTGCTCGTGCCCCGCTACGCCAACCTCTACATCTGGGGCCTGGTCGCGCACCGCTCCGGCGCCGGGAGGGTCATCTCGCACGGCTCGGAGTTCCGCGCCGAAGCGGTCCTCGCGCAACCGCTGCTCCCCCATCCCGCTGTCCGGCCTGGTCGCCCGCCGCATGGCGGCGCGCAGCTCGATCCTGGCCGGGTCAGCGGAGATCCTCACCCGGATCCGCCTGCTGCGCCGGATCGTGCGCGCCTACGGCCGCCAGGCCCGGCTGCTCGGGGGCGGTGTGGCGTCGTGGAGCGCGCACCGCGCGCCCGTACCCGAGCTTCCGCACCCGCCTCCGGTGAACGTCCCGGACGCCGCCGACGTCGCCGACCTCGTCGAGAAGGAGCTGTCCGCATGAGCCTGCCCACCCCCACATCACGCAGCCGGGCCGTGGTCACCGGCGCGTCGTCCGGCATCGGCGCCGCGCTCGCCGAGGGCCTGGCCGCCCGCGGCCACTCGCTGATCCTGGTGGCCCGCCGCCAGGACCGGCTGGATGCGCTCGCCGGGCAGCTGACCGAGCGTTACCGCGTCCAGGCGGAGGTGCGTCCTTGCGACCTCGGCGACCGGGAGGAACGGGCGAAGCTGGTCGCGGAGCTCGCGCCCCGGGACATCGCGGTGTTGTGCAACAACGCGGGCTTCGCCACGTACGGCCCGCTGTCCACGCTCGCGCCGGAGCGGGAGCGGCTGCAGGTCGAGCTGGACGTGATGGCTGTGCACGAGCCGACCCTGGCGGTGCTGCCGGGGATGCTGGAGCGCAGGGCGGGCGCGATCCTGATCACCGGATCCACCGCGGGCAACCAGCCCGGCCCGAACAACACCACCTACGCCGCCTCGAAGGCGTTCGCGAACACCTTCGCCGAATCCCTGCACGCCGAACTCGCCGGCAGCGGGGTCGGCTGAACCCTTCTTGCCCCCGGCCCGGTACGCACCGAGTTCACCCGCGTCGCCGACGTACCAGCGGTCGGCCGGCTGGTCCCCGGCCCCCTGTGGGTATCGGCCGAACAGGCCGCACGGCAGGCCATCGCCGGCATGGCCCGGGGCAGACGGCGTGTCGTTCCGGGGGCCTTCGCCAAGGTGCAGACGGTCAGCGGGCAGTACACCCCCCGCGGGGTCACCGGCCGGCCGCTGCGCGCGGTGTACAGGAGGTTGACGTGACCGACTGGCAACCCACCACCCGCACCCAAGGCCGCGGCCTGGCCTCCGACCTGCGGCGCTTGCTCACCCTGGGCAACCCGCGCCGCACCTTGTACCGCGACGCGCACTACTTCACCGCGACCGCCGAGGTCGACCCCGAACGGATGCGGCCTTGGCTGCCGTTCGGAGTCCGACTCGCCGAGCCAGCCCGGGCGGACGTGTTCACCGCGTTCTTCCCCGACTGCACCTACGGCTCCGTCTATCACGAGGCCGGGGTGTTCGTGCACATCCAGGTCGGCCGCCGCACCGGCATCCACTGCCCCTGGATGATCCTCGACGACGACGTCGCGCTCATCCTCGGCCGTGAACTGCTCGGCTACCCCCAAGAAGCTGGGCGAGATCGAATGGCACCTCGACGGCGACACCATCCACGCCGAGGCACGCAGACGAGGCAGCACGCTGATCACCATGGGCGGCACCCTCGGCGAGCGGATCGACGACCCACCGCCCATCCTTTGTCGCCCGCACCGCAACGCCGTGGGCCTCACCGGAGCGGCCCTGCCCCGCATCGTCGGCTTCACACCCGGCGAACACCCCCTCGACGTACGCGAGGTCACCGACTTCGAGCTTACTGTCGGCGGCTCGGTACGCGACCCGCTCGACCAGATGGGCCTCGGCCCGGTCCTCCAGGCCCGCCTCCACCGCGTCGACCTGACCGCCGGCTCCCCGCCGATCCCGGTCGTGCACGCCGTCGGCAAGCTCACCGCGGCCGCGGCCGGCCCAGGCGGTGCTGCCCCGACGAGCCTGAGGCACGCCTTGCGGAGCCGTGGAACCGACGCCCCCGTCGCGACACCGGGCCGTCCTCACGCCCGAAGAGCGCTCAGGAGCACAGGTCGGCCGTCAGCCGAAGCTGACGGCCGACCATGCTGCGTCGCGGCTAGGCCATGTAGTTGTAGACGGGCCAGAACTGCGGCGTGGGAGGCGGGCCCACCGCGCCGGCGGCCTGGAGGGCAGGTGCGAGACGCTCCTTGATGAAGCGCTTCGCGTCGTCCTCCGACTCCCAGATCTCAATGACCCGCCAACCACCGTTCGGGCTCGGTCCGGCGGCGTGGAAGATGCCACCCGCGGGCTTCTCCTGCAAGCCCAGCTGCTCCCGGACCTTGTCGTAGATCTCCTGCGTGCCGTGTGGGTTATCCACCAGCATTGCGATCGCCATGACGGTCTCCCTCTGGTCGGTTGTCCCTGTCCTCTTGATCATGTGGTGTGCGGGGAAAGGGGGGTGTCGATCTCCGTCCGTAGCGCGTCCAGGAAGGCCTCGGGCTGTTCGAAGGCGGGGTCGTCGGCGGCGTTCTCGATCACGTACAGCGGCCATCCGTATCGGGCGCTCGCGGCCTCGGCGACCCTCAGCCGCACCTGGAGGTCGTGCCTCCCACAGATCAGGCTCGTGGGTACGGCGATCCGCGTCAGGGCCTCCGCCGGGATCGGGGCCATCGCGAACTCCGGCATGAGGCTGCGGAGAGCGGCCTTCTGGCCCGGCGTACGGGCGCGGTCGAGAGCGTACGCCTCCAGCAACTCCATGCGATTTCCGAGCTGTTCGCGCAGCCTGCCCAGGTCGGTCATGCACGCCGCCATGAGCCGGTCCTGCGCTCGCTCCGTGGGCCGTGCCATGAAACGGACCATGGCGAGGGCGAACTTGGGGGCGGGCCGGAACCGGCCGAGGCCGTACGTGTCCACGAGGACCAGCCGGCCGATCCGGTCTCCGTGATCGCAGGCGAAGCGGGCTGCGATGGCGCCGCCGAGCAGATGTCCGGCCAGGACGGGGCGCGACGTACAGGTCCGCTCGATCAGCTCGTCGAGCCACGCCAGAACGCGATCGGCCTTCAGCAGGCCGTCGCCCACCTCGGAGGCGCCGTGGCCGGGCAGATCGGGAGCGATCACGCGATGGGTCGCCATCAGGTCCGGCATCACGCGCATCCAGGTCGCGGCGAACTCCCCGGGGCCGTGCAGCAGGACCAGCGGCGGGCCGTCACCACCTGCCAGCACGGCAGTCGGGATACCTGCCAGGTCGATTCGTCGTTCCGTGGCGGGGAACCCCGCGAGGAGCCGCTCGCGGATGTCGCTGTCGGCGTAGGACGTGTTCATCATTGCCATCGTTGCCACCTCCATCCGCTCTCAGCGTCCTCGTGGCGACGACGGCCGGCATCGCCCGGAATCACCAACTGGGCCCCGGAGAAAGGCGTGGTCATTTCTGACCACTCGGGCGTCAGACGAGGTGGTGTTCGTGCGCGTAAGCACTTGCGGCGGTCCGCGACGACACGTCGAGCTTGGCGAAGATGTTCTGCATGTGCCGCGCGACCGTGTGCTCGCTGATGACCAGGGCGGACGCGATCTCCCTGTTGTGCTTCCCGGCGGCGACCAGGCGCAGCACGACCTGCTCCCGCGGTGTCAGCCCGAGGACACTCCCGGGGACGTGCCCAGACGCCTCCTCGGCCGCGGCGGCATCCCGAGTGATCGAGTCGACCCGTTCGACGTCCGGTGCGGCTCCAAGACGCTCGAACACGGCACGGGCCGCCTCGAGTTCCAGGGCCGCCGTCTCGTCGTCGGCCAGAGCACGGCATGCTGTGCCCATGAACATGCGCATCCGTGCTGTCTCGTACGGTGCATCGAGTTCCCGCCATGCCTGCGCGGCCTTACGGAGTGCGATCAGGGCAGACCGTGCGTCACCGGCCGCCAGCTGCACCATGCCACGGGTGGCCGTCGCAATCACAGGCAGTACGCCGGTCCGGTAGTTCTCGGCGACACCCCCGAGCTCGTCACAGGCGCTTCGCGCAGCCTGCGTTTCTCCCACGGCCAGCATGATCTCGACGCAGGCGGGCAACAGCCTCGCCCGCTCCAAGGGCTCGGTGGTCTCCTCGATCGCCCGACGGATCGCGGCGACTGCGGCACCCTCGTTCCCCTCGGCCAGCCGCAGCAGGGCCAGCCCCGGCTGCGGATCCCCTCCGCACCGGCTGGCGTCCCGATACGCCTCCTCGGCCGCCGCGAAAGCCCCTTGCAAGCGGTGGATCTCCGCCTGTCGGTAGGAGGACTGAGCGGAAGCCCCCTGTCTCTTCTCCTGCCGGAACCGCTCGCCCGCCCGTTCCGCCTCCACCAACGCGTCCCGCCACGCACCATGCAACTCCATGATCTCGGCGCGATATACGAGGCACTGGCCGGTGAAAGCCACCATGCCGGGCTGCTGCCGGCACCACGCCGCGAGCGCCTCGGTCCACTCCTGCGCGCGGCGGAGCTCGTACACCGCACGGCAGGCGTCGATCACCTCGCAGTAGATGACACCGGTGACGATGGGAGAGAGGTCATTCGCGGTGACGGCCACCATGGCCTCGTCAAGGAGCCTGAGCCCCTCCTCAACCCGCCCCTCCCTCACTCGTGAGTGCCCCTGCTCTTGCAGGGCGAGGGCGAGCAGGTCCGCGTCCCCGAACCGTTCCGCGATCACGACTGCCCGGCCCGCGGTGGCGTAGGCGCCGGCGTAGTCACCGCCCGCCCGCTGCCCCATGACGGCCGGCATGAGCAGCCAGCCCTCCTCGGCGCAGGCGCCCTCTTCGACCGCGACCAGCCGATGCGCCCGCCCGAACCACCCGGTCGCGCGGCCCATCTCCCCTCTGAATGCCAGATCCAACCCCGCCCAGACGGCGCAGCGCACCGCGTTCAGCGCCCGTCCAGCCTCCACGTACGAGCCGTACGCCCTCGCCAGCGCGCTCACCATGTCCTCGTGGCGGCCTGTCATGTGGGCGGAAGTGGCGAGGAGTTCGAGGTCCTCGGCACTCAGCGGAGTCGCCCGATCCGCCAGTTCCAGAGCCTTGTGGGCATCCGCCCACGCACGCACGGCGTAGGCCGCCCGGCCCCGCTCAAGATCGCCGGACCCAGCCATGACGGCCGCCTTCCCAGCTCTGCTTCATGGGTCTCCGGGAGTACCTCGATTCTATTTGACAGGCAAGGAGGCATCCATTCGTCCCCCAGGGACGCTTTCCGTGAGTCAGACGGACCGCGCCACTGGTGGCCGGGCACACGGGTGCCTGGTCGCGGAGGAAGTTGGGGACAGACCCGCAACCGGCCCAGCACCTGCACCCGAACCGAACGGCTTCCGCACACCAGCCCTGTCCCGCGCGGTGGGCCACACTTCCTCGCAGGCTTCCCACTCGCACGGGAAGCGTCACCGGACGATCACGCTGCGCACGGATCGTGCTCGGCGGCGGACGCCACATGTGAGGGCGACCTTGACGGCTCCGCGAGCGGGCCCTTTCGTTTTCGGCCCTCGGAAGTACATGCCCGCCGCCGTCGGCGTCCCCCACCGCTCCGGTTGCCGGATCGCCTGCATGAGGCCCACGGTCCCTGGCTCCGGGCCGTCGCCGTCGCCGGGCGCGATCGAGGCGCGCAGCTCAAAGGGAGGGCCGCGCGTTGGCGGCCCCACCGCCCGAGGCCGCATCCGGGGGGTCGCCCGCCTCCCGGCCGACGCACGTGAGACCCGTCGCAATCTCAACAGGCCCACTCAGTGCGGGCGGCGGGCCCGATCAGGTGACAGCACCTGCCCGGACGGTGCGCCCTCGCCCTGCTAGCCGGCTTCGGGCTACGTTCACAGCCAGCGAAGGGAGGAAGCGATGACGGACCACCCGCACATCGGTGTGTTCCAGCGAGCGATGGCGGCCTTCTCGGCCGGCGACATGAACACACTGGCGGAGGTCTTCCATCCCGATGTTGCATGGCACTTGGGGGGCCGGGGACCGCTGTCGGGGGACTACCAGGGTCGCGAAGCCACGTTCGAGATGTTCGCCCGGGACTTCGAGCTGTCAGGTGGCACGTACCGCCCCCAGCTCCACGATGTTCTCGCGAACGATGCCCATACGGTCGCTCTGCTCCATGCCACCGCGTCGCGCGCGGGTAAGGAGCTCGATATGGACTATGTCATCGTCTTCCACATCAGCGACGGCAAGATCATCGAAGGTTGGGAGCTCTGGGCCGATCAAGCGACATACGACGAGTTCTGGTCGTAGGGACACGCCGGAAGCCAGCGGCAGCGGTGCCGAGCCGGTCCTTCGGCTGCTGGTGGGCCTGAGGCTCTTGGACCACCGAACTCGTGCTCGTCCACACGACGGCCTGCTGAATCACCCGTCGGCCGACCCTCCAGGCCAGCGCGCCCGAACATCAATAGCCGACAACGTCGTTAGTGCGGGCGGCGGGCCCGACCGCCAGGTGGTGCCGATCCATGAGCTGCATGTACGGCAGGGCCGGGACGAGCACGCTGGTACGGACCGGGCGCCGGCCGTACGCGGCCCGAGCCGCGCGGCGCTGCCACGGCTCGCCCGGAGAAGCTCGGTGTGTGCTCATGGGCTGGGACGTTACCGACCCGGCGGGAGGGCCGGAACGAATCATCTCGCCGGCGTCCAGCGCCGCCGATCTCTGGCTGGCCTGCCGATGCAATGCCGTGTCAGGCAGCGGGGTTCAGTTGGGCGAAGACCACGAGGTTCTCGGTGTAGTCCTTCGCTGTGCGGTCATAGCTGCCCGCGCACGTGATGAGTCGCGCGAGTGCGTCGGGGGTGTCGTCGTAGACGCGCTGGTCGGGGAAGTCGTCCTTGTGGAATTTTTCCACGGAGTGGATGAGGAAGACGGCGGTGGTGCCGTCAGCGCGCCTGACCTCGAAGCTGTCTCCGGGCGTGAGTTCGCCGAGTCGGGCAAAGACGGCCGGGGCAGTGGCGGTGTCGAGGTGGCCGGCGATGAGTGCAGTTCCCCGCTCGCCAGGGGAGATGCCGGAGGTGTGCCAGCCGACCAGGTTCGTGTCGTCCGCCGGGGGCGGGTCCAGGGCGCCGGAAGGGCCGATCTCCAAGCCGGTGAACGGCGCGTCCACTCCGATCTTGGGAATCTTCAGGCGTGTAGGAGCCGACCTCGGCATCGCCGGACCGGCCGGTGGGACGACGCTCGGCGAAGCCTGGCGGGACGTGTCCGGAGCGGCCGCCGGACCGTGTCCGGCCACGGAAGAGGCCGCGGGCTTGGCCGGAGCAGTCGCGTCCTGTGCGAACATCCCTGGACCGAAGACGAGCAGGAGCACAGCCAGCACCAGCGTCCAGAACACTGCGGGGACAACCCACCGCGCGATACGCCGGGGCGCTCCCGCGCCAGCGGGGTCTGGTCGGGTCGTCAAAGGGGCACCTTTCAGATTCGGGCGGCGGGCTGGGATTGGTGAGGCGGAAGAGGGTGGGCCGGGCGCAGGGCCGCCTTCCGGGAGGCGGCCC